>DATGXG010000046.1 GCA_035299085.1 Bacteroidales bacterium
GCATTATTTATCAATCCGCAAAATGGTGAAGTGCTTTTGAAGACAAAGGAAGTGAATACCATGATGTCAATGGATATGAATACCAAGAGAGGCCTCATCAATAAATTAATAAATAACGAAATCCGTCCTTTCTTTAAATAAGAGCGCCACCTCACAGAGTTCCACAGAGTTTTTCTCTGTGGCTCTCAGTGCCTCCTCCGTGGTTACTTCTTCAAATCGTAAATCGTAAATCCACAAATCGTAAATTTCCTATTAGCCTGATAGCCTAAAACTGCTAATAGCCTAAAAACTATCTTCCCGGTTGTAGCTTTTAAACTAAAAGTAGCGAAATAACAACCATAAGTATAGCTGCTTTTTTGTTTACCCATAGATGCCTGAATAATTTTGTCCAAAAAATTAGTGTTATGACAAACTTTAAAATAATTGGCAATAAAATTGCCGAGGCAAGAAAAAAGGTAAGAATCTCCCAGGCTCAGCTTGCTGATCAATTATTCATCAGTTCACAGGCTGTCGGAAAGTGGGAACGGGGTGAGTCAATGCCGGATATTGCCACATTTAACCGTCTGGCCGAAATCCTGGGAGTAGACCTGAACTATTTTTCTGAACGTTTTCATTCGGATACCATCGTGACAACTGGATCCGGATCTGTGGATGAACAGGATGAATGGGCTCCCGGAAACAAAACAAAAAAGCTCAGCTGGGATATGTCACGCGGTAATTGGACTGATGCGGACTTTTCGGGACTGGAAAACCTGCATGAAAAATTCAATACATCCAATATGATTCGTTGCCGGTTTAATGGTTCAAAATTAAACGGACTTCTTTTAAAGGGAAACAATGTTGACAGTTGTGATTTCACGGGGTCCGACCTGGGCAATAGTCATATACAGCGATCCAATCTGAAAAACAATATTTTTAAGGACTGCTCCCTCAGGCAAACCCGGTTTACAGGAAGCAATATTGAAGGGTGCGATTTTTCGGGTGCGGATTTTAATGGTGCTGAATTTACAAAGAGTCTTATTTACGGCTGCAATTTAACCGGAGCTGATTTTTCAGGAGCAGTAATAAAACAGGGGGGACTTACCGGTGTCGCGCGGAAATCGGCAAAGTCAGAAACCAATACAATTCATGATGCCGTTTGGAATCACACTTCTTTCAAAGAAATTCAGATTGCCGATCTCATATTTACAGGTACATTAGAAGATTGTTATTTTGAAAACTGTGAGTTCACAAGAGTGGTATTCCGAAACGTAAAGCTTACTAACACATTCTTTAAAAACAACGAAAAGCTGAAACGGGTAAGTTTCATTGACTGTCAGGCAGACCGCATGACCTATGAATTTCTGAAGATTGGAAAGGCAGATTTGACGGATATAAAAATGATAACAGTATAGTATTCCTTCCACAATAGTTTATTTCACAGAGATTCACAGAGGCCTCACAGAGTTCCGCAGAGTTTTTCTCTGTGGCTCTCAGTGGCTCCTCCGTGGTTCTCTGTGTAATATTTTGCCCTGTAGATATTCTTCCTAACAGACTACAGACTAACAGACTCTCATCGTAAATCGTAAATCCCCAAATCGTAAATTTCCTGATAGCCTGACAGCCTAAAACTGCTAATAGCCTTCTAAAACATCGAACAAGGAACACCGATTTAAGAATATCGAAGACAAGCTAACAGACTACAGACTAACAGACTTTCTTCTAATCGTAAATCATAAATAAAAATCGTATATTTCCTGATGGCCTGAAACAGCTAAAAACCTTAAACAAACCAACCTATGAATTTCAAGAAACGACCCAGATGTGTAATTGATGCCAGGTTCATGCTGGCCTCCGTACCACACAGGATATTCGCCATGATGCTGGACATAGCAGCAGTTGCACTGCTGATGTTGGGCATACTGCTCATTATATACGCATCAGGAATAGATATCAACCTGAATATAGAAAACATGTTTGCCTCTCATCCTGAATTGGAGATTGATTCGGAGGATATGGGAAACAGGATGAAAGATTTTCTGAAAATATTTTTCGGGTTTTTTCCGATGATTTATTTTTTCCTGGCGACGTATCTCTCCAACGGACTGACGGTTGGTAAGAAGATTACGGGAATCAGGATCGTGTCACTCTATCATACCCGGGTGGGGCTCTGGCACTGCCTGGAGCGAAGCCTTGGTTATGTTGCATCAACACTGGAATTGGGGCTGGGATTTATTCAGATCCTTTGGAATCCGAACAGAATGGCGCTTCACGATAAAATTGCCGAAACAATTGTTATTAGAACAGTACCCGGACGAAAATTACAGGCAAAGACCCGGAAGCTGAAATGACGCCAATAATCAAATATTTTACTGTAATTCCGCTAAACCATCGAACCAGGAACCAATGAAAGCATTTACAAGATCAGTCTATGGAGGGCCGGAAGTCCTCACACTGCAGGAAGTAAATAAGCCGGAATTAAAAGAGGATCAGCTGTTGGTTAAAGTAATGGCTAATTCGGCAAATCCGGCCGACTGGCATATTTTGCGGGGTAAACCATTTTTTGCACGATTTGTTTTCGGCCTCTTTAAACCTAAAAATAATTTAACAGGTGCTGATTTTGCAGGCATTGTATCCGGAATAGGGAGCCTGGTAAAGGAATACAAAATCGGTGACAGGGTATTTGGTGAAAAATTATCAGGAGGTGCTTTTGCTGAATACACTGCCGTTTCGTACGATAAATGTGCCCGGATGCCCGAAGGCACTGAATTCAAAGAAATGGCTGCTGTACCGATAGCAGGATTAACTGCCTTACAGGCGCTTATTACTCATGGAAAGCTTAAAAAAGGCGAATCTGTGCTGGTAAACGGATCATCAGGAGGAGTCGGACATTTTACAGTACAAATTGCTAAAGCATACGGAGCTAAGGTAATTGCAGTATGTTCGTCAAAGAACGAGGAATTTGTCAGAAGCCTCGGCGCCGATGATGTGATTGCTTATGACAGGGAAGACATCCGCCGGCATAACGGCAATTATGATTTAATTGTGGACACTCACGGGAATCTGACATTTGCCGTTTTTAAACGTATGGGCAGGAGAGGAGTGATAACCGGTTTCACAACCATGGGTCATATGATTTCGGTGAGTGCGGCCAAAGCATTCAGTAAGTACGATATGAAGCAGTTTACTGCTGAAGTCAACAGGAATGATCTTGAAACTCTGGCTTCTTTAATAAAGGAGCGCAAGATCAAAGTTCATATCGACAAGATTTATCCTTTCGAAAAAACCCCCGAAGCATTAAGTTATATCGAGGCCATGCATACCAGGGGCAAAGTGGTGATGGTATGGGGAATCTAAAAATCGTAAGTCTTTCCCGGGACTTTGTCCCAAACCCTACTTCATTCTTTTTTGTAACGACCAGCCCACGGTGCTCCGAATATCCGCACTGCTTTTATCAAAGCCGTCATTGCGATAACCGATTCCTGCGGGGTGAAGCCCTGCTGCCGGCATGCAGGAATCTACCCGCACAGGCATACCCTTGCCAAGTGAATTCCGTATGAATTACCGTCATTGGGGTTTCACCCCAAACCCTACTTCATTCTTTGTCCGGCAACAAAGAATGAAGCAAGAAAATGCCGACAAAACGATTCCTCCCCGCTCTGCCGCAAGGCAGGAATTTCTAATAACCGGACGCAAGCTCGCTTATAAGAAATTCCATGTCTTGCGGCATTCACAGCTTCATCCCCTTCGAGTTTTGTCACGGCCAGCCCACGGTGCTCCGAATAGGCGCACTGCTTTTATCAAAGCCGTCATTGCGATAACCGATTCCTGCGGGGTGAAGCCCTGCCTGCCGGCAGGCAGGAATCTGCCAGCACAGGCACACCCTACCCACACCAATTCCTAACAGACTAACAGACTACAGACTAACAGACTTTTAGCCTAAAACTGCTAATAGCCTTCTTCCTAACAGACTAACAGACTACAGACTAACAGACTTTTTAGCCTAAAACTGCTAATAGCCTTCTTCCTAACAGACTAACAGACTACAGACTAACAGACTTTTAGCCTAAAACCGCTAATAGCCTAATTGAAAAAATTACTTATTTTACCAGTCAATTAATAATACCTTCACCTGTGATGAAAATCCATTTTTCCATACTGGTACTTAGTCACGTATTGTTATTATCCACGCTGGCTCAACCTTCCGGAAATAATAATGCCATTCACTCCCTGTCTGATGAACTGCAGACCTTTCTGAATGTTGCATCATTACCCGAATACCGGAAGAATACAGTAAGTGGCCAGGTATCAACCTATGATACAACAGGAAAAAACGATGATGGCTTTAACGGAACCAATTCTTTTATCCGCAGGAATGCAGACAGCAGCCTGGTCATTTTTGAGCGGTACGGCAGCGGTGTAATCAACAGGTTTTGGACACCTACTCCCACATTTGATACACTTGATTTTTATATTGATGATAATGCCTCCCCGGCCTTTTCGATTCAATACTATGATCTTTTCTCCGGCAAAAAATACCCGTTTATAGCTCCGCTGTGCGGCAATCAACTGGGCGGGTATTATTGTTACCTCCCTATTCCGTTTGAAAAGAGCTGCAAAATTGTATCCAGGGGAAAAAAGATGCAGTTTCACCAGATTCAATACCGGCTGTACGAGAAGGGAACAAGAGTTAAAAGCTTCAGTATGGGGCTAAATGCTGAAGAAAAAGAATTGCTTAATCGAATTGAGGCATTGTGGAATCAACAGGACAGAAACATTTCTTCCTTCTATCAGGCAAAATTGTTGCAGGATTCCGGGAGGTATACTATTAAGCCCGGTGAAACGAAAACGGTATTCGAGCTGGATCGTGGAGGGCGAATCCTTGGGATTGAGATGGAACCCGCTGAAATATTTAAAGGACTTACAAGGCAGATTGATATCCGGGTCACATGGGATGGTGAAACAAGCCCTGCTATTTATTGTCCGGTTGCCGATTTTTTCGGTTATGCATTTGGGAATGAATCTATGCGGAGTCTGTTACTCGGAAGCCTGAACAACAGGAATTATTGTTATTTCCCGATGCCTTTCGACAAATCAGCCAGGGTTGAATTGATTTACAGAAACAATGAAAAGGCTGAACTTCTACCCGTTGATGTCTTCGTGAAAGTCGCCTATTCGTTTGAAAAAAGAATCCCGGATAAGGAAGGAAAATTTTATATACGTTGGAACCGGGACCTGGAATCAAAGACCGGGCAATCCTATGTGATTGCGGATATGCCCGGTCGCGGGCATTTTGTGGGCACCATTTTGTTTGCCCGTGGGTTAAAAGCCGGTATGACGTATTTTTTTGAAGGCGATGATTCAGTTGCCATAGATGGCAGTTTCAGGATCCACGGTACCGGCTCAGAGGATTATTTCAACGGCGGATGGTATGCTATGTTGGATCGATGGGATGGCAGCATGAGCCTGCCCTTGCATGGTTCGCTCGATTATTCCCTTCCGTTTTGCAGAACCGCCGGTTATCGGTTCTATATGAGCGACAAACTCTCTTATGAAAAGAGTTTTTACATGAGCATTGAGCACGGTCCGGCCGGGAACCTGGTTCCGGTGGATTATGGTTCCCTGGCACTGTATTATGCAGATACCCCACCGGCAAATAGCAAGAGACCGACTAATGAACTCACCGGTGTTTCTATTCCGGATACCCTGGTACTTTATCCCCAGTTAATGGATTTCAATATTTATGGTAATATAGGCGTTAAAACTACCTGGAAATACGGTACCGGCGGGGAGAGTTATCTTTTAATACCGGGTGATGAAACATGGCTTCGCATTTCTCTGGATGATTTACCCCATGGAACATACACGATGTTATTAGACGTAATAAAACAGCCATCGGGTTGTGATTTTTCATTATGGCAGCGGCAGACGCAATTAACCAACTGGATCTCCACGTTCAGTGAAACGGAAGAAAGGGTAGAGGAACTCAGTACAGGAGAAATTAAATTAAATGGGTCAATAAATACAATAACAATCCGATTCAGAACCGGTATGCAGAAAAAAAGCCTCCTTCTTAACCGGATTATTTTTATAAGAAAAGACTAAATTGTGCAAGGACAGGTCGCGACCTGTCCCTACGGTAAATCTTCCTTCACCCAATCCGGAATATCTCCGGGATCGATATCCTGTTTCTTAGGATTATTATCATATTCCATTTGCCTGGCTACTTCATTACAAATAGCGCAATATCCGGGGAATGGGCAGGCATTTTGGTCATAATCGCAAAACTCAATATGAGATTCGCCGAAAGACAGGGGCACATGCTTTTCATTCCAGAAATTCCTGATGAAAGAATACCGGTTAGGCATAGGATAGTCAGCCGGAAAATCCAGGACAAAGTGAAATACTTCCAACATTTTCTCCATTTCAACTGAAAGCAGTGCTTTCTGATCATCCGTAAGCATTTCAGGCGGTGGCAGATTTTCCTGGTCAATCCCGGTTATTTCCGACACAGGGATTTGTTCCCCGTAAATATACTTTTCAACATATGACATATCCTCGAGTTCCGGTTCATTGTCAGGATCGGCTTCAGATTCAAACCATAACTCATGCGGAGGTCTCAATTTCCAGGTAGCTTTCCTTAAATCCTGGATAAGTTGTTCCAGATATCGTTGCATATAAGTGTTATTAACAATAACTTATTCACGAGAACAATTTACAAATTCCGAGGAAAACAGGCAACTAAATTCTTCGTTATTTCGGCTTAAGCCTTTTATTAACCACGAAATCCTCAAAAAAAAATTTAACGCAAAGTTTTATTTTCCTTCGATTATCGGATGGTCTTCTTTATGAAGTGGTACTTATTGTATTGCCGTATTCAAGTTCACAGAGTACGCAAAGTGCTCAAACCTGCGGTTTGAGAAAAGGCGCCTCCGCGAAAACCGAAGGTTTGAGCCCTTTGCGTACTTAGCGCAAAACCGCAGGTTTTTTAATGCCAATTACCCATAAACGAAATATTGAGACATAGTTTCTTCCAGGAAACAAATCCTTTGCGGTTACTTTTTCGGTATAAATTAACTACGGGATTCTTCCCAATAGCCTAATAGCCTTAAACTGCTAATAGCCTTCTTCCTAACAGACTTTCTTCAAATCGTAAATCGTAAATCCCAAATCGTAAATTTCCTGATAGCCTGATAGCCTAAAACTGCTAATAGCCTTCTTCCTAACAGACTAACAGACTACAGACTAACAGACTTTCTTCGCAGCATAATTGGCCATTGAAAAACAACCCTGCAACAGAAAACCTCCGGTGGGAGCATCCCAATCAATCATTTCGCCAATAACGGTTATCCAGGGAAATTTCTTTAAGGAAAGGTCTTCATTGATCTCATCCAGTTCAATGCCCCCGACAACAGAAATGGCTTCTTCAACCGGTCGCAGGGAATCTGCATGAATTTCCAGATCTTTCATTTTGCCAATGAACTTTTCAGGATTCAAAAATTCTTCTTTTGTAGTAAAAGCTTTTAAAATAGCCATTTGTACACTATCAAGATTAAGTGATTTTATATAATCCCGACTCGTATTATGTCCAATGAAATTCTTCAGAAGCTGTTCAATGCTGTTTGAAGGTTTAAAGTCAATATGGACCGATGCTTTCAGCCCTTTGTTCAGGCAGGTTCTCACTTCAGGGATAACAGCATATATAGCGTTTCCTTCAAGTCCGTATTCCGTGATCAATGCCTCTCCTTTAATTGAAAAATTTCCGGCAGTAATTTGAATATTTTTCAGGGGTTTGCCTGCATGATTCCTGATTATGGCTTCGGGCCACTGTAAGTTTATTCCACAGTTGGAGGATTGAAAAGGCTTTACTGAAACTCCGGCAGATTCCAATATATTTTTCCATTTTCCATCTGATCCGGTCACAGGCCATGACGCACCACCAAGAGCAAGAATCAACCGGGAAGTATTTAAAATTACTTCATTATTCCCGTGAATGACGGTTATGTTTCCTTTTGAGTCAAATCCGGTAAAAGTATGACCGGTGAGAATCCGGACACTTTTTTCCTCGAGTCTTCTTTTTATTTTATTTAACACATCATTTGCCGTGATTCCTTTTTCAGGAAAAACCTTTCCGCTGGAGCCCACAAAAGTGGGTATGCCAAGGTCAGACAGCCATTTCCGGAATTCTGAAGGTCCGAAATCAATCAAAAATTTATTCATCCAGCCTTCAGGCGTATATTTTCCTTGTAATTCTGTCTCTCTGCAATCATTTGTAATATTCAGGCCGCCCTGTCCGGCAACAAGTAGTTTTCTGCCTATGGTCGATTGTTTCTCAAGAATTATGACCTCATGAGAATTACTTAAAGCATCGGCTGCAAAAAGTCCTGCAGCACCACCCCCGACAATTATGACCTGCTTGTTTTGCATAAGCAGTTACTATTTTCTGCAGTATGTTTTTTAGAAAGCATTTATTAAGGTACAACCCCGAATTGTTAGAGAGGTATTAGTGACGCGGCCACAATATGACATGTCAAACCGAATAATACGAATACGTGAAATATGGTGTGTACAAACTCATGTTTGGCCAGGGCATAAAAAAAGGAACCGGCAATGTAAAATACACCACCGGCACCAAGCCAGTACAAAACATTCAGACAATCCTTTAACAGGGCCATGTCTATAAGAGGTTTGATGGCGATGACAACAGATGCGCCCATAAGCACATAGGAAGCTGTTTTGAGGTTGTTATTCGCTTTTAACTCACGGAAATTAAGTGCTATTCCAATAATGGCACACAGCCAGACCCAGGTAAAAAGCAGCCATCCCCAATTACCTTCGGTTCGCAACAAAATTAAAGTCATGGGAGAATAACTGGCAGCGATGAGAATATAGATGTTCCCGTGATCAAAATGACGCAAAACTGCTTTTGGTTTTGGCTTCTGCACATAATGATAAACGGATGAAGACAGCATGCAAACAAACATACCGAAACCGTATATTGAAAAGGCCAGGACAGCCCATCCATTATGGGCGGTAATGGCTTTGTGAAGCAGCATCACCGTTGCTCCGATAGCCAGCAATACTCCAAATGCATGAGTCAGGTAATTTGCCTTTTCTTCACGGATGCTGTATGTTTTGGAATGTGACATCTTTCCTTCGTTTAGCACGGTAAACATAGTTATTTTCCTTCATTTATGTGCTATTACACTATTATCTACCTCCTCCCCGCTTTGTCACGGCCAGCCCACGGTGCTTTGTATAGGCGCAGTGCTATAATCCAAGCCGTCATTGCGAACCCCGATTCCTACGGGGTGAAGCAATCTGCCAGCACAGGCATACCCTTGCCAAGTGAATTCCGTATGAATTGCCGTCTGCTTTAGCATACGGATTGTCATTGGGGTTTCACCCCGAACCCTACTTCATTCTTTGCCTTGATGCAAAGAACGAAGCAAGAAAAATCAAGACAAAACGACTCCCTGCCCGCTCTGCCGCAAGGCAGGAATTTCTAATAACCGGACGCAAGCTCGCTTATAAGAAATTCCATGCCTTGCGGCATTCACAGCTTCATCCCCTTCGCGTTTTGTCCCGGCCAGCCCACGGTGCTTCGAATAGGCGCACAGCCTGAATCAAAGCCGTCATTGCGAACCCCGATTCCTGCGGGTGAAGCAATCTGCCAGCACAGGCACACCCTTGCCGAACCCAGACCAGTAGACCAGAAGACCAGTAGACCCTTTCTTCCTAACAGACTAACAGACTAACAGACTACAGACTAACAGACTTTTAGCCTAAAACTGCTAATAGATAAGAGACCACAGACTAACAAGACTGATTTGGTATACTGTTTGATGTTAACCGGAGTACCATAATCAACTATTTCCATGTATCGGATACTTGCTGTTATCATTACATTAGCTGTTTTTACAATAGCCTCGGCCCAAAAGGTATATTCAGTTAAGTACGAAAACCAGGCCGATGTGAAGGTTTTTGTGGTTAAATATGAAAACCAGGCCGATTTGAAAGTCTACAAAGTGAAATACGAAAACCAGGCCGGTGAGAACAATGGTAAATGGTTTTTCACCGAATATGAAAACCAGGCTGACAAATTGATTTACTTTGTGGATTATGAAAACCAGGCTGATCTGAAAATCTTCTTTGTTGAATATGAAAACCAGGCAGGATGGAGATCGAAAGAGAAGATGCATTTGCTCTACTAGCTGCAATAATGTCACACCCCTGGTGCCTTTCTTCGGAGCCTGAAGCGCTGTAGGCTCGACCGTATGGTAGAAACAATATGATTGATGTATTCCACATGCACCGTAGGTGCGGCCGTATGGTCAGGCATTTCTCTGGTTTATTAACTTCATCGGTTCTGAATACGTATAACCAGGTTAAAATTGGAGAAACACACGATTTTATGAAAGTCACGGTTCTTTTCGTTCTGCTTTTAGCTCTTTCAATTACGTGGCAGGCTAATGCACAGGAGAATATTCTTTATGGGATTATCAGATATTTTGATTCCCAGCAGGCATTTCTAATCAAAATAAATCCCGAAAGCGGTGAGGTCATAGAGTTATCTGGTTCTCCGATAGGAGAAGGTGCGTCCGGGAATTCAGTTATTGATCCGATCCATAATTTGTTATTTTTCTCGGAAGGTTATTCTTTAATTACAGTGGATTTGAATAGCGGAAATGTACTTTACGATGTTCAAAATCCCAATCCCAATTCACAGGTTAGTTTATTTGCCTTTAATTGTAAAGATTCGACTTTATATGGAATTATACGGTATTTTGATACTCAGGATGATTATCTCATTAAAATTATTCCGTCAACAGGAGAAATAATTCAAATATCAGGGATGCCAGTAGGAAACAGGACTGCCAGTAATTCTGCCCTTGATCCAATAAATAACAGGTTGTTTTTCTATGACAAGTATTCGCTGATTACGGTGGATCTGAATACGGGAGAATCGATTTACGAGGTACCTAATCCGATAGCCAATTCATCAATCAGCGTGTTGGCGTTCAATATTGGCGATACCACGTTGTATGGTATTGTAAGGTATTTGGATACCCAAAATGACTATTTGGCAAAGATCATCCCTGAAACCGGTGAATTGATAGTCCTTTCCGATGAAGCCATCGGATACAAAATCTTAAGTAATTCAGCCATAGATCCTCTAAACAACCGCTTGTATTTTTATGATCAAACATCCTTTATCGCTGTTGATCTCATTAGCGGAAACCGTTTGTATAGCGTTGAATACACGATAGCAGATTCTCAGATAAGCACCCTGTCATATAATACCGGTTGCCCTGCCGTTATTACCGGGAATAATAACTATAAAAGCAATCCACATTGTATTTTTCCAAATCCTTCTTATGGGGAATTTTATATTGATTCGGACCAGCGATTTTCTGAGTTTTCACTTTATGATATTTCGGGAAGGCTCATTTTAAAAAAAGTCATACCAGGTGGCGGGCTGCATATAAAAGGTATGAATGCCGGGTTATATTTGTACCGGTTGTCTTCGGTAAATCATCAAATAAGTGTTTGTGGTAAACTGGTTGTGAGATAACCTTTACTCCGATCCCTCATTCCGATGACCGATTCCTGCGGTCACCATAAGGTCGTACCCCTGGTGCTGTTCAGTCCCCGAAGCGCTGGTGCTGTACATTCCCTTAAGCGCAGGTGCTGTTCAGTCTCAAAAGCGCTGTAGGCGCGACCGTATGGTAGAAAGGTTTTGTCCGTTTTTTCATCAAGCGCCGTAGGCGAGGCCGTATGGTCGCTTATAGCCTTCTTCCTAACAGACTAACAGACTACAGACTAACAGACTATAGTCTAACAGACTCCTCCTAAAAACACCGAACAAGGAACACCGATTTAAGAATATCGAAGTGGATTATACAAACCAGAAGACCAGCAGACCAGAAGACATTCTTCCTAACAGACTAACAGACTACAGACTAACAGACTTTCTTCCTAATAGCCTAAAAGTGTTAATAGTCTATCTTCTCTTCCCCGAAACCAACCCGAACATCACCGGCATAACCAATTGTTCCTTTACGGGTTTGCCTTTTACCATAGCCGGTTTCCAGTCAGGAGATGAATTCACCACCCTGAGTACTTCATTATCCAGAGACGGATCAACGCCTCTCAATATCTTTGATTCTACGAGTTTTCCCTGTGAAGTAATGCTGAACTGAACGATTACCGTTCCCTGGATGTCGTTCTCTACAGTTATTGGAGGGTAAACCAGATTTCTCTGTACCCAGTCTCTGAATTTTTCAAGCCCACCATCCTCGAACATCGCATTCTCATCCGCAAATTGAAAAACTGGTTCTTCTTCCACAACTATTTCACTTGCCGGTGCAATAATTTCAATTGTCTTTGCACTGGTTTTAATGGTGTCCTGTGATTTTATAACTGAAGTCGCGTTGACTATCAAGAATAGCGAAAGCTGGAGAGTGGTTTTCATATGACTCATGCGAGAATGTCTTAGATTAGCAATTGCTGAAAAAATTACTCAAAACCTTAGCATACTCTGGATGTGCGTTTAAATTGTATCGAAAATGTCTATAAAGAGGAATCAATGGACGTTTAAGTTTATTATGTTCAGATGGTATTGGGATTTTAGAGTGGAGCAGATATAAATCCTTTGCAGAATACTTAATCTGATCATCATTTAACAGAACCTCATATAGTAGCTCTGAAGTCAATAAAACCGGTATCTTACCTGTGGGATCGATTGTATCAAATTCCTTCTTTCTGGACTCAATATACTTAAGAGTTATTTCCTTCCACTGTTTATTGTCAGCACTGCACTTATCCAGGTAATCTGTTACTAAATTTTGAACGAAAATGTTCTGAAGACTCAATCCTATACATTCCAAGTTTTTTAGAATACCTGAAAAATACCTTTGATCATTTCCAAGATCAAAAACATATTCAAAATTCAAAGGTCTGTTTTCTTTATCAAACGCTGTCGGATCACAGCCAAGAACAAATGCTTTTAGCAAATTTATACCGTTGAAGTAGGGTTTTGGAGTGGACATACAATTTTCAATTTTTATTAATAAATATAGCCTTTTCAGCTGAAAATCATGTAAAATTTTATCATCTTAGTATTTTAATCATATCGTGTCAGCTGATTGGTCCATCATAGAAATTACCCTTATTATCAGGGATTATTTTGAAATGCTTGTTGAAGAATTATCAAATAAGCCTTTTAACAAGGCTGATCACAGACGAATACTTATTCACCAACTTAATCATAGATCGGAAGGATCTATTGAATTCAAACATCAAAACATTAGTGCAGTACTGATTAATCTAGGTAAGCCTTATATCAAAGGGTACTTGCCAAGACATAATTATCAAAAATCACTTGAGAAAGAGATTGTTCAATACCTTAAATCCAATCCATGGCTTGAAGTTGAATTTGAAAAGTTTGCATTGGAGAAGGTTATCCATATGCCGGCGCCATTTGATTTTTCAAATATCTTGGATTCGCCACCTGTTCCTGGAAAGTTTAAAGAACCTACACCTCAATACATTAAAAAACCATCAAAAGTGAATTGGATCCAAAGGGAACAGGAGAATCAATCACTTGGTTTGTATGGAGAGCAGATTATAATAGAATATGAAAAATGGGATTTGATAAGAAGCGGAAAAGAGAAATTGGCGGAAAAAATTCTATGGATATCTAAGGAAGAAGGTGATGGGGCCGGATTTGATATTTTATCCCGAAATCCTGATGGAACAGATAAATACATTGAGGTAAAAACCACAAAGTTAGGTAAAGAAACTCCTTTTTATTTTACAAACAATGAACTAGATTTTTCAAAAAAGAAAGCAGAGAATTACCATTTGTACAGATTATTCAATGTTCCTAATAATCTCAAATTTTACACAAAAACAGGTTCTTTTTTGAATATGTGTAATCATATGCCGGTTCTCTTTAAAGGATATTTTTAAGGCCATTTCCAAAAAGAGTATAGCGGTTCATAATTCTTAATACTGGATAGAAGAAAATGCGACATAACCAATTACATTAGATTTGAATTTTAATTGTTAATGAAAATAAACCTTATCTATAGTTGATACTTCAATTCTATGGTGGATTCTAAAGTAATATATTATAAAACTAAATATGGTAAACTCATTCTGGGAGACTCAATTGAATTACTGAAAGGGAAGCTTTCTAGTAAGCTTAGAGGCAAAGTAAATCTTTTAATCACTTCTCCTCCTTTTCCTCTAAATAACAAAAAAAAGTATGGAAATTTTCAAGGAGAAGAATACAAAGAATGGTTTAAACGTCTGGCTCCAATATTTGAAAATTTGTTGTCAGATGATGGTTCAATAGTAATTGAGATTGGCAATGCATGGGAGCCAGAAAGACCTGTCCAATCATTATTACACTTGGAATCATTATTTAGTTTAATTCAAAACTCCAATTTAAGATTAATTCAGGAATTTATTTGCTATAATCCTTCCAAACTTCCTTCACCTGCTCAATGGGTGACTGTAAATAGACTTCGTACTGTAGATAGTTATACACATATTTGGTGGTTAGCTAAGACAGATTTCCCTAAAGCTGATAATCGGAATGTTTTGCGTCCATATAGTAAAAGCATGAAAGAGTTATTAGCAAAACAATCATACAACAAGGGTCGCCGTCCATCTGAACATGTTATTTCTAATGATGGCTTTCTTAAAGACCATGGAGGAAGTATCTCACATAACTTTTTTGAATTGGAGCCAATTGATAATAAAAGAGATGTCAGATTACCTTATAATGTCTTAAGTTTTTCCAATACATCATCAAACGATTATTATCAAAAAACTTGTCGAAGAGAAAATGTTATTCCACATCCTGCTAGAATGAATGCTGGAATAGTAAACTTTTTTATTGATTTTCTTACTGATGAAAATGATTTTATTTTAGATCCGTTTGCTGGGAGCAATACAACAGGATATTGCTGCGAGAAAAGTAAACGAAAATGGCTTGGAATAGAAATAGATTCCGAATTTGCAAATCAATCCATTTATAGATTCGAAGAACCTAATAATAAATTTAATCTCAAAATACTAAAGTGATGGATTCCTTTATTACCAAAATAACCGACGTTGACTTTTTCAAAGAAGGCCAAAATGAAGCTCTTTTTGTCGGACGACCATTTGCGATTAATTTTAATAAACTGAAATTGTTAATATCAGATTTCTGGAAATACAAAGTAAAAGGTATTCCACAAGGGACATTTTTATTAGCATTTTACGATAATCCATACGATGAAGAAATCCATGAAGCATTACTTTTAAGGGTTCTAGATCCGGCTCCTTTACCTACAGACAATAATGTAATTACTTCAATGGTTGAGTATTACAAGGACAATTTAAAAACATCTGGAAAACAAAGTGAACTTGATGATTTTACTCGATATGAATTTAGTTTTTCTGGCCTTGAATGCCGTATTCTTGGGACATTTTACAAGGAAAATGGCAAAATTGAATTTGGAGCTGATGTAGAAAACTTCTATTCATCTCATAATTATAAAGTTTATAAAGCAACAGGGAAAGTCCTTGAAATTATAGCAAATCAACGTGATAAAGATATTCTTGCTGGCGGAGAAACCGAATTTGCTATTGGAAATGTCCGCTATAGTTCAAGTAGACGACAATTATTAAATGACAAAGCCGTAAATGATGTAAAAGTTTTTATTAATCCTGGTGATTTACTTGGAAAAAGAACAGCGCTGTTTGGAATGACAAGAACTGGAAAATCAAATACTGTAAAAAAGATAATTCAAGCTACTGTTGAAATCTCTTCTAAGTCAAAATATAAATCTTTAGATTCTCTGCCTCCTTTCGAAAACTTACTTGAAGCATTTGATAATTCAACGGGTGCTCCTAAATTACCAGTAGGTCAAATTATCTTTGATATAAATGGTGAATATGCAAATGCAAATCTACAGGATGAAGGCACTGCTATATTTGATATGTATAAAGAGTTAGTAATTAGATATAGCGTTTTAGATAAAACTGACGAAGGTTTTAGAGTATTAAAAACTAATTTCTATTCAGAGATTCAAGCTGGGTTTGAATTAGTGCGTTCAACATTAACATCAAATCCCAGTAATTATATTCAATCCATATGTGCAATGGATTTAAATATACCAGAGGGTTATATCAAGCCTATAAGTGAAAAAACAAGTGATGAAAAAAATGCCGCAAATCTTTATGACCGAAAGGTTGCACTTTACAAAGCATGTTTGTATGCAGCTGGTTTTAAGACAAACAATAATCGAGTTAAGTTTTTTGGAGACACAAAAACTATAAATACTATTATTCCAGAAATAAAGCCACACGAAGGAATTACTCTTGAAGAATGTATAACATGGTTCACTGCATTATATGAAGCTACTGCAGATTCTTCCTTATCACAATTATTCATTCAGTATAGAACAGATAAAGGTTTTGATTATCTAGATGAAGATATGAAAGCCATGTTAGTATTTTTGACACGAAAATCAACTCCAAATGGGAGTGCTAATCTTTCCGGTTTTAGGATTTTGAGGTCTATCTCAAATCTTCATACTCCTACCGTGCAACAGGCATTTGAAAAAGAGATAGTAAATGCCTTAAGATTAGGAAAAATAGTAATTATTGACCTTTCGCAAGGAGATCCATTAATACAAAGATTATATAGTGAAAAAATTTGTTCAAGAATTTTTATTGATTCAATGAATAATTTTATTAAAGCCAATCCAAACAATTTTATTCAATTCTATTTCGAAGAAGCTCATAATCTATTTCCAAAAAAAGAAGATAAGGATTTAAGTCAGATATATAACAGAATTGCCAAAGAGGGCGCAAAACTAAATCTTGCAATGACATATGCAACTCAAGAAGTTAGCTCTATAAGCTCAAATATCCTAAAAAATACACAAAACTGGTTTATTGCCCATCTAAACAATGAAGACGAAACAAAAGAATTACGGAAATATTATGATTTCGTCGATTTTACGGATAGTCTTGTTCGCTTTAGTGCAAAAAATGATAAAGGTTTTGTTAGGATGAAATCGTATTCCAATCCTTTCATAGTACCAGTTCAGATTGAAAAATTCTCAGCAAAAACTTTGTCCAATGGCATATAATGAAGGAAAAAGACCTTTTGAGGCCGCAAGTAAAAGCAATCATATTTATATAATTAAGGATAAAACTGTTCAGGATTTTCTTTATAATCATGAACTACCTAGAGATTCAGAGGAAATTGAAACAACTACAGAATATTACATAGATATTGATTATGAAATAACTGATGAAATCAAATGGATTGTAGCTGTGGATGGTGGAAATACAACTATACCTGTTAAATCAAAATTTCCTTCTTCTACTTTAACTTTTTTTCAATTTGGTGCTAATGCACTTTCAATTGAGGATTTGAATTCTTTGAAAGAAGAACCATATATTTCACCTGATAACATTTCCAAATTGAAGGAGCTTCATAGGAGAAAGTTAGTTATTCCGACGAAAAATATTGGTCTTAAAAAAGAAGATGGGACAAGGGCTACTTTAACCTATTCTGTAAGGAAGGCTTTATTTGATTTTTTCAAAAATGAGAATTTATTAGAAACTCTATGTTGGTTTCTATTTGAAACATATAATCCCTCAAAATTTATAAATGAATATGAACTTGCTTCACATCCAGATAATTCCGAAATTAAAAAAGTCCCGATTAGAAAAAATGAGTTAACAAAGGACTTTTGTATAAATCATAGTGGTGGTCTAATCTTTCTTACAGATGTATTTCGATTACACGAGGTTGTTGATGATGATTTCGGTGCAGGTGGTGTACTTGGCTATTTAACAAATTTAGTAGAGCATTTTATTCTTATTGACTACATTAAAAATGTTTATCAACGACGAAAATCTGCATTAAATGAAGTTATTTTTATTAAAGACGGCCCTCTTGGCTTTTTTGGTCAAACTGCTAATATGCATAAACCAATGAGGGCTCTTATAAGCTATTTAAATAGCGTAGAAAGTATATTTATTATTGGCGTTGAGAAATCAGGTCCATTTGTCGAACATGCAATGGAAATTCAAGATAAGCTTAAACCAGGGCAAGTATATTTATTTTCAAATTCTTATATATACAAATATGTTAAACCTGGGGATGTTAATACGACTGAACCTTATGGTAAAACTTCATATTATGGAAGTAAAATGATTTTTAAATCTCGTGATGAAAGAATTTACTTAATTACGCTACCTACTGAAAATCCGGAAGTTGTATTGAAACCATCTAAGAGAGATTTTAAAAATATTGATACAATTTTAAAATACATTGAGAAATTGCGATCTGATATGTATGATAATTCAATATTACCAATTGCGTTAGCAAATAAACTAGTTTCTTTATCTGATCATCCAAGCTCAATGATATTAGAGAAATTTGCTAAATCAATTATAAAATAATATATTAAATGGTTAATCTATAAATGTTTATTCAATGCGAAATTCTTCTTATAAATAATCTTTTTGATTCCTGATTCGTAAAACACACCCAGCATCCCTTCATCCCCCTCGTCAAAAGTGTCCTGTAAATATTCCTCACATGCCTGTCGAAGTTTTCTGGACTGCGTTTGAGCATGGGGTCTTTGGTGGCGGCGATGTTGGTGGTAAGGTTACCATTGCTGTCAACAGTAAGGTCATCACCGATGATAACTCCCACATAATCAAACTCAAATCCCTGTGCAGTGTAGATGCAGCCTACCTGCTTGATGCCTTCGGTGCGATACGCCCACTCATACCATCTTACATAGCCTTTGGGAATGTTTGTGATTTTATCATGGGTCTCCCAGGGCATGGCAAAATCGCCTATTCTCACGTCTTTTACCAGATCACCATTCTCATCCAACTTGCTGCTCCAGGGCCAGCAGAATCCGGCTACCATGCGGGCGGAGTTCGGTTTTTCCTTCTCCTTCTCAATCAGTGCATCCATAATCTCCTGCGGAGAATCAAAAATCCGGAAATCAAACTGTTCTTCCTTTCGTAATATTCGCTTCTCATCCGAATAACCCAACACCGATTCAACCCACAGCAAATAATCATTTGAACCCATGCAGCGGTACTGGGTTTCCAGGGTGACTTCATAGGTCTTCGCATTATAATGAGCAGCCGCTTCTTTCACAAGCGCCGAACTACCCACTTCTGAAGAACGAACATTCTGCCTGTCATCAATAAAGAATACTGTTGTCTTTGAACACCTCACCAATTGCTGCATCTGGGGCATATCGGTGCGGTCACCGGGTTTTGTGTATTGGTGGTTGCTTGTTTTTTCTATCCGGTGTGCTTCGTCGATTAAAAGAATGTCAAATTCATTTTCCTTTGTCCTGCTGGGTATGAAGCGATAGAGATTGGAAAACATGATTTCGCTACCTCTACCAACAAGTTTTTGCAATCCTGTGGTAAAGGGTTTTGATTTACATCCGTAAAGGACATTCTTTTTCTGCAACGCGGCTTCAGCTAAAATATTCAGTGCAATAACCGATTTCCCGGTTCCGGGACCACCATGCACAATGATCACTGATTTCTCCTGTGTTTTAGCAGCCTGTCTGCACCGGGCCCAAATCAGGTTTTTGGCAACCAGTTGTTCGTTTAACAAAGAGAAACTGAAATCATTCTTAATGATCTTATGTACATTTTCGAGCAGCTTTTTCGATGGATGCAGCCGGCTTTGCATAAACCGGTTAAAAATTTCAAATCCGGTTCCAGCCTGCAGCAATTCTTTGATCTTCTCGCCGAGGGCTTTGGTGTCCCCTTTTGTAAAAAGCGGAAATTCTCCGATTAGTTTTTTATATACAGGATCATAGAGTCCTTTATCCTCCTGCTTTGTATAATTATGGCAATAAGCGCAGCTATACAGCGATAATATGGGCTCTTTTTCGAATTCCTCCACAAAGCCCTGCATATAATTGTGATATCCCTTAACCTGCTGCGAAGGATGCGGAACGATCCTTTCTTTGCCCCCGGTAAAGGTTTCCACGAAATTACCTTCTTCGGGTAATGGTTTAACATCCGTCCATTGCTTGAGCTCAATGAGAACCACATTGGCTTCCCGGTTTGCACCCCGTCCGAACAGAAGACAATCGAGCCGGCTTTGATTGTAGGGTACCTCATATTCGAGTGCCACAAAAGAATCCTGTACATTGCCGATTTCAAGCAGATCTCTTACCCGCGAAAGGCTGTTCTGCCAGGAATTGAATTCAGGTTTGCCGGGACTTTTTCCCAGTCTTGCCTGGTAACTTTCTGACATTTTATCGGAAATCGTGTTCTCCCTGACGTCAGCTACAAATCGTTCCGAGGGAGCCTGGTAGATGAGCATCGTTACAATTCGTTATATTTCTTTGCGGTTCCCCTGGATTTCTCGACCGGGTATTTTTCGTTGTTTTTTCTGATTTTTTCAAGAACGATTTCTTTCACGTCAAAATCATGTTTTTCTGCCAGTAATAAGGCGAAGGCGAATACATCGGCCAGTTCCTCTTTCAGTTTTTCACGGTCAACCTTTTCGGCTTCTTCAACGGTCTTCCATAAAAACAACTCATTCAACTCAGCCGCTTCAATGGAAATGGCCAGGGCAAGGTCTTTGGAGTTATGGAATTGCTGCCAATGCCGTTCATCTCGGAACCTGATGAGTTCCTGACTAAGAGCATCAATTTCATGGGCTCTATCTATATGATTTCCGAAACCATCATAATTTGATCGGGAATGCCAGATTTCAGTTGGTGTCAATATGTTATTTACCAGTATAGCAAAGCCCCATCTAATAGCAATATAGGCAACATATTTACCTTCATTTTCATTGAAATCGCTGGCAATTTGATCAACTGTTTTACCAAGTAACTCCTTAAGTTGTTCCTGACGATGACATGTTAAAGGGTAATTTTGGTCATACCATGAATCCCTGTAAAAGGGATTTTTTTTGATTAATTCTTTGCTTTGAACTGTGGCCATTGCCGTAGAATTGGGATCAACGAATATAGTGAAAATGGGGCGTCGATGTTCTTATAATGGGTTAAAATTGTAGAGACGCGATTTATCGCATCTCATATTTCTCGCAGATCACATACTATTTTTCTCGCAGAGGCGCAGAGACGCAGAGTTCTGCCTACGGCAGTTTAATATTTTAACACGAAGAACACGAAGGGAGATCGTAACGAAGAACACGAAGAAGGAATAACCACTATGGCACTAAGACACAGATTAAGGTGTGCCTGTTCGGGCAGATTGCTTCGTCGGCTGGCGCCTCCTCGCAATGACGGCTTTGATTAACATAGTGCATCATTCGAAGCACCGTGGGGTGGCCGTGACAAAACGGGGAGGTTCGTAGCCTATGAATGACGCAAGGCTGGAATTTCTTATAAGCGAGCTTGCGTCCGGTTATTAGAAATTCCTGCCTTGTGGCAGAGCGGGCGGGGGTCGTTATGTCTTGACTTTTCTTGCTTCGTTCTTTTTGTCAAGAAAAAGAATGAAGTGGGGCTTGGGGTGAAACCCCAATAAAATCAATCCTCATCCTCAAACCTCTCCCCGTCCCACGGAATATCATCATCCGGATCCTTATCAAAAGGCCCCACACCAGGAGGATTGAAAAGACCCCAGCGGTCGATAATGTAATTCCATTTATCGAAACCGGCCACCCAGTCGATGAACAGAAGCCTGAATTCCTCGATGAGCTCTCTTACCGTAAGATAATACTCCACCTCCTTAAATCCATATTGTTTCAATGAATGATAGCTGATCACCAGGTCATGAGCCGATCTTCTTATAAAGGTGGCTGCCTCCATTTTAATAGAATAGAGTGTATCACCCGCGGTTCCGGCCAGTTTAGAGGTTATCGTCAGGGAATGGCCCAGCAATTCTTCTTTTAGAAATTGCAGCTGTTTATTATCTTCAGGCAACAGGTCACAAATTCGTTGAACCATATCCCTGATTTCTTCGGCCTTTATAAAAATGGGTAGTGTGGTGGGATCAATCGGGAGGTCTTCGTCTTCCATAAGTTTGGGTTTAAAGGTTTAACAATAACTGGTTTGCAGGATAAATGTAGGAAAAATGTTTGAGGTTATGTTACTGATTCCCGCCAGATTATAACAAAGCCACGAATGCCCTGATTGAAGACAAATAATAATACTGAAATCCGAAATTTAACCACGAATGCACGAATTAAAGACGAATTGTTTTATTAAAACTAATGGCACGAATGGCTGAAAGCGTTGCTTTCAGGGGGTGTACCAGTGATGATGTTGGTTCGTTTATCAATGAATGAGGGACATTGCGATTCAGAGAGATAACTTTTGCCAATGCGTTCTTCCCCTCTCTTTCAGAGCCTGTCCCGCTTCGCGGGAAGAGGGGCAGGGGTGAGGTGTAATAAGTGCTGGTGGACACGAATGACTGAAAGCGTTGCTTTCAGGAGGTGTGCCTGTGACTAGAGCACTGCCTGATTTTGGCCAAAGGCATTTAAACTAAGCCATTATTTCACCAGTATTTTGTCTGTATAAGTTCTTCCATCAAAATTGACCTTACAGATATACAATCCTTTCGGAATGGTTTCAAGGGAAACTAAAGATCCATTTCTCACTTTACCGGAAAAAACTGTCGTGCCACGTAAATCGATCAATGAAACAAATACGTCCTTTTCATTTCCGCCATTTACACGAACCGTTAACCCCGAAGTTACCGGGTTTGGATAAAGAAATAATTGCATATCCTGAATTTCAGGATTTTCAGTGTTGACAATCATTTCAGGATAAAAATTATAATACCTGTATGAGAATGCTTCTTCATCCCCAATAAAATTGGAACTAATAGTCAGATCGTAATTATCTTTTTCTATATACTGATACCGGTCATTTTTAACCCATTGTTCCTCTTGCCAGTAATACCCGAGCGATTCTGTCAGTGTATCATTAATGTAAGAGGTCTCAGATTTGTCCTGGTTTATCCATAAACCGGATGGCATATCCCATTTATAACTAATTCCTCCAATCCGCAAATTGTCTTCATTATAAAAGTAAATCTGTTTATATGTACTGGTCCTGTCTGTAAACAGAACCGGCATAGTAGTCAATCTTTCGGTCAGATTGCCTTTTGTGTCATATGTTAATACAATTTTATTACTTTGTTTCCATTCCCGTGAAGATTGATCCCAGTCGAAATGATTATCAAGAATGATATGCCCCACAGAATCATAGGTTATGAGTTCCTTATGCTCATTATTCCAGGTACTGTCAGATGGATTGATATTAAAATAAAAATAACCGGTCACCCATTTATTTTCATTGTAATTGGTTTGGGTTTTATCGTCTAACATCCATATCGAATCAGCCTTATTCCAGGTATAATGTAATGTCACACTTGCAGTATCTGAATGGGAGGTTATTAATTTCCATTCATATACCCATTGAACCGATAGCATGTCCCAGCCGCTGTATTCGAAATAAACCCTTCTGTTTTGTTGATCATAGGCTTTTATTTCCCTGAACACATTATACCATTGTGTAAGTGTATCATTCCAGTAATATACATAAGTTAAAGTATTGTTTCCGTTTGGATCAAATTCATTGATTACTTTAAACGAATTTACCCATTTACTGTTGGGCCTGTCATAATTTTGAAAAAGCACAGAATCAGGAGAACGGTCTTCATTTTCTTCTTTGATAAGGATTTCAGCCTGGTTCCTGGCTGATTCTAAATGAATAAATTTCTTGGGGTACTTTGAATCCTGAATTTTCTGGGCCTGAAGAATTGAAAGTTGAAGGATAATGGTAATGGCCAATGTGTAAAGACTTTTCATAAAACCGGGTTGATAAAACTTTTTTTAAATATAAAATTTTAACCTTGAATAAAAGAAAAGTTTTTCATTGAAAGCTAATGGACTGGCTGCCTATGGCGGCGACTTGCGGCGTTGGTTCTAGTGGAGGCGCATATTTCTCACAGAATTTCTCGCAGAGACACGGAGACGGAGAGGAACCGCCGATAGCGGTTTAAAAACAAAGCCACGAATGCACCGATTGAAGACAAATAATAATACTGAAATCCAAAAATTTAACCACGAATGCACTAATTGAAGACGAATTTTTTATTAAAACTAATGGCACGAATAGCTGAAAGCATTGCTTTCAGGGGGTGTGCCTGTGACTAAAGCACTGCCTGATTCAAGGCACCGTGGGGTGGCCGTGACAAAACGAGGAGGGCGATCAGGGTGTGAATGACGCAAGGCTGGAATTTCTTATAAGCGAGCTTGCGTCCGGTTATTAGAAATTCCTGCCTTGCGGCAGAGCGGGCGGGGGTCGTTTTGTCTTGACTTTTCTTGCTTCGTTCTTTTTGTCAAGAAAAAGAATGAAGTGGGGCTTGGGGTGAAACCCCAATAAAAAGTTACCCCATCACCCCCTCTCCATCCCATGGAATATCATCATCCAGATGGTAATAGCCTGCAGTGCTAATTTCTCGCAGAGGCGCAGAGTAACCGCCTGTAGCGGTTTTAAAGACTAAGCCCCGAATGCGCAGATCGTGAAACATTTAATATCGCTCATTGTTATAGCCATGTTAAAATTCTCCAGGAATAAATTAATCTCTTCAAAAATGAAAAGGACAATCGTAAATCCCATCATTAAAGACATTTTAACCTTCCTGCAGACAGATGAAGAATCAAATGGAAAAATAACTGAAGCTGAAATTACCCTTATGCCGGGAGGAGGAAATCCTCTGCATTACCATAAAACGTATTCTGAAACTTTTACTGCAATTAACGGAGAACTGGGTTTAAAATTAGGGAAAGAAACAAAGATCCTGAATGCAGGAGAATCATACACGGTTACTCCCATGTCACTGCATAGATTCTATAATCCAACCGACAAAGAGATTAAATTCAATGTTAAAGTAAGACCAGGACATACCGGGTTTGAAAATTCATTGAGGATAATTTATGGGTTGGCTGCCGATGGCCTTACCGATAATAAATCGGTTCCCAAAAGTTTAAAGCATACGGCAATTGTTGTATGCATGAGTGATATGAATATCCCCGGAATGTTATCACTGCTATTTCCTCTTTTAAAACGTATTTCAGATAAGGCAATAAAAAACGGCGAACAACAAAAGCTAATCGACAAATATTGTAATTAGATCGAACCTCGAATACACGCCCGGTTACGAGTAAAAATTTAATCGCAAAGGATTTGTTATCAATTGAGAAACAATGTCCGATTCCTACGTTCATAGATTATTTTCAGTAAGAAACCTACCGTTTTACGCAAAGAGCGCTAAGGGCTCAAACCTTCGGTTTTCGCAGAGGCACCTCTTCTCAAACCGCTGGCGGAATTCCACTTTATAACCACGAATGCACGAATTGAAGACGAATTATTTTATTTAAACTAATGGCACGAATGGCTGAAAGCGTTGCTTTCAGGGGGTGTACCAGTGCTGATGTTGGTTCGTTTATCAATGAATGAGGGACATTGCGATTCAGAGAGATAACTTTTGCCAATGCGTTCTTCCCCTCTCTTTCAGAGTCTGTCCCGCTTCGGCGGGAAGAGGGGCAGGGGTGAGGTGTTTGCATAGGAGGCTCATGTGCTTATAGTTTTTTTATAGATTTGCAGTCAATACCCTCCGGCCGTAACCCCCTTAACAAATAAACACTGCTATGAAACTCACAGAAAACCTTCACCTGCTGCAGATCGATTTTGAAATCGCATTAAGCCCGGATAAAAAACTGCCACGATTTGTCAATGTATTGATTATCCTTGGAGATAAAATAACCCTTATCGATACAGGCGTAAAAGGAAGTGAACAGAAAATAGTTGATTATATCCGGAGTATCAACAGGAACGCCTCAGAAATCGGGACTGTTATTTTATCTCATTCCCATCCCGATCATATCGGCTGTGCCGCGAGGATCAAGGAAATAACCGGCTGCAAGGTTATGGCCCATGCCGCGGAAAGGGAATGGATTGAAAACATTGAAGTGCAAATGCAACAGCGTCCTGTACCCGGGTTCCTTAACCTGGTGGACAGAAATGTTGTTATTGATGAATTTATTCCGGATCATCAGGAAATAAAGATAAAACAAAATTGCACCTTACGATTTATTCATGCTCCCGGACATTCCGCCGGGTCGCTGAATATTTTGTTCAAAGAAGACCGGATCCTGTTTACAGCGGATTCTGTTCCGTTGAAAAACGATATTCCCAATTACGACAATTACCGCGATCTCATGCAATCGCTGGAGGCAATCCGGAATAACGACCAATACGATATGCTGCTGACGTCCTGGACTCCTCCCGTGAGAAATAAAACCGCAATCTCCAGATTGCTGGAAGAAGGCGAAGAATACATGAGAAGCGTCGACAGGGCGGTGAAAAGTTGCTATAAAGGCAAAACTGATGAATTTCCGGTTTCATGCCAGTGTGCGGTGGAGAAACTGGGGCTTCCGGCGTTTATGGCAAACCCGATTGTGGACAGGGCGTTTAAAAGCAATTTCTGAGGAAGGTTTCTCGCAGAATTTCTCGCAGATGCGCGGAGACGCAGAGGAACCGCCGATGGCGGTTTAAAAAATTTAACCACGAATGCACTAATTAAAGACAAATAGAATTCCACTTTATAACCACGAATGCACGAATTAAAGACGAAGTAATTTATTAAAACTAATGGCACGAATGGCTGAAAGCATTGCTTTCAGGGGGTGTGCCTGTGATTAAAGCACTGCCTGATTCAAAGCACCGCGGGTTGGCCGTGACAAAACGAGGAGAAAAGAAAAAATTCCTACCTTTCCCCCTTTCATCCCCACACTCCATGAACGCCTATCAGAAAGAATACATTCACCGGATTAACAAGGTAATCGATTATATCGAAGAACATATTGACGAGGAACTGTCGCTTGAAATCCTTTCATCGGTTGCCAGTTTTTCACCGTTTCATTTTCACCGGATCTTTGCCGCCTTTGTGGGTGAAACGCTGTATGATTTTATTAAACGACTGCGTATTGAAAAGGCGGCCAGCCTATTGATCAATGATCCCGATATACCTGTTTCGGAAGTTGCCGTGATATGCGGATTCAACAGCACCTCCGTTTTCTGCCGGAATTTTAAGGACAGGTTCAGGATCAGCGCCGGCGAATTTCGCAAAAGTTGGAGTAAAGACAGCAAGAATCGTCAATCGCTCAGCAAGAACAGTAAATTGTCAGAAATGACCATGGACTATGTTTGTGAAAACAATTTAAACATCAGTACCATGAAAGACAATTTTCAAATCAAAGACATGCCGGCAATGGACGTTCTGTATTGCCGCCACACCGGCAGGTTCGACCAGATCGGCCAGGCGTATGAGAAATTATTCAGATGGGCAGGTCCCCGCGGATTGCTGCAATTCCCGGAAACAAAGGGATTGACGTATTATCATGATGATCCGAAGGTTACCGATGCGGAAAAGATCCGCCAGAGTGCCTGTATCACTGTTAAAGGTGATGTAAAAACCGAGGGGGAAATAGGTAAAATGAAGATTCCCGGCGGTAAGTATGTTGTCGGCGAATTCGAGATTTTTACCCATGAATTCCAGCAGGCATGGGATTCAACCTGTGTGTGGCTCTCCCAGAGCGGTTATCAGCCGGCCGATGCATGCCCGTATGAGTTGTATCACAACAACGGCGAACTCGATCCGCAGAAGAAGTTCAGGGTGGATATTTGTATACCGGTGAAGGCTTTGTAACTATTAACAACTAATTATTAGCCACTAAGGCACAAAGGCACTAAGATTGGTTGAGTCTAATACGCTTAAAGGCACAAAGGCGCCCTGCGGCGCTTTCTGCCTTAGGCGGTTTCCCGCAGAGGTGCGGAGACGCAGAGTTACAGCCTGCGGCAGTTTGAAAATTTAACACGAAGAACACTAGGAACACTTAGAGCACAAAGGCAGTAATTCTACAACCTAACCTCTATACTGAATGTGTAAATCTTCGGCGGATAGGCCCGGATCACATCCTGGTGCCATCCGTTTGATTCCATTTCTATTTCAGGATCAACACCGTCATAACCGGAAATGGTGAATAAACGCTGAGCACTCATGTTGAGTGAAATTTCACTTAAGTGCAGGTATTGGCATATGCGGGGATTCAGATTATATCCCAGGCTTACATAGTTCAACCTCAGAAAACCACCATTAGCTACATATCTGTCCGAGCCAAGGTTATTGGCAGGATGGCCCTTGTAAGCCCTGTGAATAAGATCCGTTCCCTGTCCCTCTACCTTCCACCGGTTAATGACTTCTCTGCTCTGGTTATTTAAGGAAACCATTCCTTCGGATTCAAGGGCAGCCAGTCTCATTACTTTGTAACCTGACCGGAAATGGAAATTGCCTGTGAGGGACAGATTTTTATATTTCACCGTACTTCCGAATCCGCCTGTGAATTTGGGATAAGAATTCCCAAGGTAAACGACATCATTTTCATTGATTATTCCGTCATAATTCAAATCCTTATATTTTACATCGCCGGCCTGGAAATTCTTATGGTTGCCCCGGTAATCATACCGGTTAATGCCCGGTTCACCCAGGTTATTATAAATAATATCACCGTTGCGATCATGCGCTATGACATCGTCACCGGTGGCATATAAGCCCTCATATTTCAAACCATATATTTCACTCCGGGGGGTATTATCATCAATTCTGCCCAGAAATTTTCCGTTTTCAAGCATTCCGGTAGTCATAATTTCAGGCACTTTAACATACTGCGAGTTATTATGAGCCAGGTTAACATTAACCTGCCATTTTACATTTCTGGTTTTTATTAATTCATCATCAATCATTACCTCCCAGCCTCTGCTTCTGCTTTTTGATTCAGCAACAAAACCGGTTTCTATAATATCCTGGCTGTAGAATTTACTGTAAAATTCAGCAGTGAAACGTACCCGGTTACTGAAGGTGCCCAGGTGAATGCCGGAATTAAAGGTTCTCACGTGTACAGGGGTTTGATGCCACGTAGAAATCATTTGATAAAACCTGAACGGAAAATAATCCGCATAGCTCAAACCGGAATAAATCATTGCTTCTGGCAAATGCAATGCTTTTAAAAAAGGTTCATCAGAAAAACGCCATCCGGCTGAAATACCAAAATGTTTGTCCCAAATATCCTGATCATTATACAGCGATTCAATCCTGGTATTGACATTCAGCATATATCGGTTCTGATACCTGTACATTAATGAAGAACTGACCGAGTTTCTGCTGTAATCATGTTTATCATCAAACGGAGGATTATACCCTGTTTTATTAATCATGTATTGATTGATGTATGAGAGGGTTCCACTCAGTTCATTCCTTTCTTCATTTTTAAAAGGTATCTTAAACAAAGCCTGGACTTCATTCCGGTACTGTTTGGAGAACTGATCAAAGTGGCTATTTATAACATCAAACGGCTCTGAATCGTTGAAGATCGCTTTTCTTGGCAGATAATTGCTATAGTCTGCTGATGATCTCAACCAGGTAAATATTTCGGCGAAACGAAGCCATCCGGTTAAGGCATAGTGTAACCGGACGGTTGCCATGAAATCATTCTGTTTGTTGCCTGAATTCCCCAGTTCGGATACTGCTACGGGATTAAAATAAGATAAGCCAGGGCCCTGGTAATTCTGAGAAGGGACAAAATAATCCCCTGTTCGGTTACCTGATGAATCATATTCCCAAATGCTCATATTGGGGGCTTTTATGAAGGCCATTTCCAGGATATCCATATCGTACATGCTTACGTTGACATCATACTTGTTAAAAGCGTTGCTTAATTGCAATGATGCCGTCAGTTTATCGGTGAAGTAACGTTCATAGAACATTCTTCCGAGAAATCTATTGTAACCGCTGTTGATCAATGAACCTTTTTGATCGAGGAAATTCATGGAGCCATAATACCGGCTCTTTTTATTTCCCCCGCTGATGTTCAAGAAATGGTTCGTGGCAGCACCTCTTTGGGTAACTGCTTTAACCCAGTCAGTGTTGGCCGAGTAATTATAAAAACCTGAATAATCTCTGTCATACGAAATTTCAGGGGGTATTTCAAATACCCCTTCGGCATTATGCCAGGCCTCCAGCTGGTACATGATATATTCATCCCCACTGAGCATTGGCATATAAGAAGGTTTTTGCACCAGGCTCTGATTAAACTGGTAAGAAAGGTGCATCTTTTGTGGGCCTCCTTTTTTCGTTTCAATCAGGATCGCCCCGTTTGCTCCTTCCGCACCAAATTGAGAAACCGCAGAGCCGTCTTTCAGAATTTCGATTGACGCAATATCTTTTAAAGACACAGGAATTAAACACCTTGGTTCTTCACTGGCCGGAACGAAAGGTCGATCAATTTGTTCCGGTGACCACCAGGGTATTCCGTCAATCACTATGAGAGGAGTATTAATTCCGTTATGACTTAGTCCTCTTAAAATCATTTGAGCATTTCTTCCCGGGTCGCCTGATGATGCAATGATATCCAGTCCGCTGACCCGGCCCTGAAGAAAATCGGAGACTGTAATCTCATTAGTCACATTGAGGGAATCCGGGTAGATTTTGTAATTCTGGGCTGCCAGATGGTTGCCTGTATAAAATGCAGGAACCAGGATCAGCATGTTAAGAAGGCGTTTCCTGAAATGGGTGAAATGCATAGCGCGAACTATTTATCAGAATTGGGTAGATAAATTTGGGAATTTTTTCAATTGGGTGATGCGTTTTCCCGCGGATTTTCCCGATGGCTGCCTGCGGCAGTTTATAAAAACCTCCTCATTTTACCCAGCTGAATGTCCATGCCGAGGCCGTAAAAGGAGTGGCGGAAATTGAGGTTGGTGAATGCCCTCAGCTGGAGGCCGGCAATCGGGCCTAAATTCAAGCTTACAGCTGCTTCAACGGGCAGACCGATGGTGGCAAAGTGTTCGGTTTCCTGCTCGGTAATTTCTCCGTAGAATAAGCCTAACCCTGATGAAATGGAAACATGTCCGGATTTACATTCCCGGTTGGTTATTCCCAACAAAAAGTTAAACGCATGGTAATGGTTTTGGCGATCAAATAGCCCGAGTTCGGTATGTTCGCTGTCGAAGATATCCATGTACTGGACTTCCGACAATACCCGGTTATACTGGAATTTTAAAGCCAGGTCCACCCCGGCAGTCCGGTCGAATAACACAGGCCTTACCCGGTATGCTCCGCCTTCGATCCAGGCGTTGATCACCGGAATGTCCACATAATCCTGGGCTACCATAGGGGCGCACAGGCATAATAACAGAATAAAGAATTTCAAACGCATTTGATGCGGTTTTCTATTTATACGCAAAAATCGGAGAACCGGTTAAGGTTTGATGTTTGGACTTTTTCTGATTTTATTCTTACAGGTTTCTCGCTTTGCTCGAAATGACAATTTGCACTGTATTAAAATGGGAAGGATGGGGCGGCGGAGCCGCCCCATCCTTCCCCATATTTTAATGATCGTGATGTCATTCCGACTGAAAGGAGGAACCTAATTATTATTTCCTCTTCTTCGAAGCCTTTGCTTTTTTATTATAATCCAGGCAGAGGCTGATCCAGTATTCGAAGTCTTTTTCGGATCTCATGCCGGTATCATCGATAAGCACATAGCCGATCATCGGGCGTTTGGTGAAATCCATCGTACGGCAGCCTCTTTTTTCAACCAGTTCATTGTGGATTCCAGGATCGATGCGGCACATCATTTCATCCTTGATGACACCCACACACATCTTACCATTGTACATGAATACGATTCCGCCCATCATTTCTTTTTCTTCCATGTTTGGTAAAACGGCCATGCGGGCGCGGATGCGGTCGGCGAGGGAGTGGTTGTACATTTTTTAGCTGTTAAGGGGTTTAGGGGTTTAGGGGTTCAGAAGGTCAGACGAAGTCGGAGACTTCGCCTAGCACAGCAACCAATCACCAGTCACCAGTCACTGAAATCGTCAATCGTAAATCGTAAATTGAATTGCCTGCCACAACAGCCTCCTGAAATTTGCATTCCGGAAGGCGATTTCATTGTGCCCCGACTGCAACGTTACAACACGGGCTTTGCCATATTGTTTTGTCCAGCCGATGATGCCGGTACTACCGGGGGTATCCGTTGTAATCAGCGTGATTATTCCGGGTTGTACGTAGAAATTATCGTACGTCTCATCCACCATGGTGAAATCAGGGATACCCCGGGTAACCGGATGATTCTTATCTTTTACCACCAGGTGGACAGGCACGTCATGCTGATAGGAGGATTCACCATAGATATGCCCGTCGATTGTATCTTTCCGGTGAAAATACCGTCCACCGGTGATATTCACATATTCATCCCAGTCGTCGAAAGCACAGATGCTGTGATGCAGCACAACAAGGGGTTTTCCTTCCTTAATGCAGGCTGAAAGATCGGCAGCCTGTTCCGCAGTAATATCCTGCCACATATGGTAAAATACGACCACATCATATTCATCACGGTGCTCTTTTTTGAACAGGTCAAAGGCACCCGGTAATTCGGCAACCCTATGGGTTATCTTGCCGGGCAGGCTGTCGAACATTCCATTGAATGCACTGATATTGTAATCGTGTCCGCCAGTAATCACCAGCACCCGCGGAGCAGGTGACTGACCTGAAGCAATACCTGAAAGCATGATGAGAAGTAAAAAAATTGTGTTTTTCATGGTGTGGGGATGTTGATCAAAGGTAAGAAGAAATGTTTGAGGTTTGAAGTTTGATGTATGGCGTTCAGACGAAGTCACAGACTTCGCCTAGCAAGTTGATCAGGTCAGGTGAAGTCACAGACTTCACCTGGCACTTCTGTTTAACGGTAAGACGAAGTCGGAGACTTCGCCTGGCATGGGGTTGAATGCAATCCGCGCTAGCGGATTAATGTGAGTAGCGCCGGCTGAAAGCCGGTGTTATTGGCATTCATGGTTTCACAGCCGCGTTAGCGGTTGAATTTGAACATAAAGAAACTTTTTTAACACAGCGGTATTCAACCGTTGTTTTTCATATTCAACCACTCCGTGGTTATAAGTCCGTGTATATAAAACATTCGATTACACCGGCTTTCAGCCGGCGCTATTCAAATTCAACCACTCCGTGGTTCAAATGCATTTTGAAACGGTATTGACAAAGCGCTGATTTTTTTGTACCTTTAGATTAATCCCTAATCCCAATCCCATGAACAATTTTATAAGATCAGCCAGGATCAGTCGTTTTATTGCGGCAATGCTGATTGTGTCTTTCCTGAACCTGATGAACGGGTGTTATTTCTACAAGGTTGTTCCTGCTGAAGATCCTCCCGAAGTCACTATGCAAAATCTAAGCAAGAAGTTCAATTTTTACATTTTGCACTCGGACGACCAGGTAAAACATATTTTTAATATCTCAGTGGATACCATAAAAATATCAGGAACTCTGGAAGATCTTTCAGGACATATATTTTACAAAACAGCACATCAACCAAAACCGAACCGTTACCGAAGAAACGAATCTGCCGTTAATGATGAAGTTCACATCTATGCATCAGGATTGGAACTTAAGAACGGGAGCTTTGATATTCCACTAAAATCTATTCAGAAAATTGAGGTGTATGATCCTGCAACCGGGCTGACAGTGGCTTCCTGGGTATTTTCCTTTATGGTAGTCGGGGCCTCAATCGCCGGAATCATTTCACTCATTATTTTGCTTACCAAGGAATCCTGTCCTTTTGTTTATACTTTTGATGGCAATAACTATTCCTTCACAGGTGAAATTTTTAGCGGGGCCACGCAACCGGGGATTGAAAGAGAAGATTATTTGCCCCTGCAAAAGCTCTATGATAAGGACGGCTTTTATTCTGTCAAAATCTCCAATAAAATAAAAGAAATACAGCATATTAACCTGGCGGAGCTTGTTGCTATAGACCACCCGGCAGATGTTTCTGTACTTGTAGACAAAAATGGCCGGCTGCAGACATTTCATGCTCCTGTGAAACCTTTGTCGTGTATTAATGCAGGAGGAATCAATATTCTGCCTCTCATAAATTCGCGGGATTCTCTTTTCTATACAGGCGATCCAAAAATGATAAGTGACAAAGGAATCGAGGAAGTTATTCTTACGTTCAACCGCCCTGCTTCAGCTGATTCCGCAAAACTCATTGTCAGAGCAAAAAATGACTTCTGGCTTGAAACGGTAATTGCCCGCTTTCATGATATGTTCGGGGATGCTTACACAGAGTTTTCAAAAAAACAGGAAAAGGCATCCGGAGAGGAACTCAGAAAATGGATGTCGGATCAGCATATTCCCCTTACTGTTTATGTAGAAAAGGAAGGTCAGTGGGTTTTGATCGACTATTTCAACATTGCAGGTCCCATGGCTTTCAAAGATGACATCCTGGCATTCAACTTGGACGGAATAAAATCGGATACACTAACAATAAAGTTGGATTATGGATTTCTCTTCTGGGATATCGATTACGCAGGAATCGATTTTACACATAACTCCCAGGTTACCATTTCTGAATGCCCTTTGATGACAGCAACAGATGAAAACGGAATTGACAGGAAGCAGGCGTTAAGTGTGGCTGATACCAACTATTATGACCAGGAAATAATAGGGAATGAAGTGAATTTAACCTTTGAAAAACCTGCTAAAGCGAATCAGGCAAGAACCCTGTTACTACATAGTAAAGGATATTACAAAATCCTCAGGAATCCTCAGGGGAAACCACAGACTGAAGCGTTGAGGGAATTCAGAAAAGCAGACCGGTTGCCCGGTTATTCGCATCAGCTTTATCTCAAAACAATTAGTGACCAGAGCCTTTCCTTAACCCATTAATCACTCGCATTGAACGTCAATTCAAATAGAATAGCAAGCGGATTCAGGGCCCGGATCGTCCGGACCCTGATCCGGTTGTCCATTTTCAGAATGACGCTTGTCCTTTTTAAAAATCCTTTGCGCGCCTACAGGGTGCTTCAACAAATCAAAAAAAGAAGGGCACGTATCTTCGGAACAGCCTATATTAAGCGGTATATCCGATCCGGAGGTAAATACTATTTTTCCGATACAATACCCGGCTGGCCTTCCCGTTCTTTTACTTCTTTTGTGAAAGCTGAAATTGATCGGGTGATTCATACAGAAAAGGGAAATCTTCCTATACACACTGTGATTTTTGCCATAACCAACCGGTGTTATCTTCGGTGCAGTCATTGCTATGAATGGGAGAATATTTCAGCAACCGATGCATTGTCTTTAGCACAACTCATGAAGATCATGAAGGATTTGTATGAAATGAAGGTTCATCACATCCAGTTAAGTGGCGGCGAGCCACTGGCCCGTTTTGATGACCTCCTGCAGATTTTACAGTCATCTCCGGGCGGTGTGGATTTCTGGATACTGACATCAGGGTTTGGACTCACTGAAGAAAAAGCCCGGATGTTAAAGGAGTCGGGACTGGTGGGTGCCGACATCAGCCTGGACCACTGGGATGAAGATCTGCACAATGAATTCCGAAGGAATGAAAAATCGTTCGATTGGGCCAGAGAGGCCGTCCTGAATTGCGGTAAATATGGTATTTTAACCAGCCTGTCGATTTGTATGACACGCTCGTTCGTGAATGAGGACAATCTGCATGTATATCTTGAACTGGCAAAAGAATGGGGTGTAGGCATGATCCGGTTACTTGAACCTCGGGCAACCGGCCGATATTCCGGTCTTGATGTGGGTTTGTCCCCGGAGCAAACAGAGATGGCAGAACAGTTTTTTGTTGAAGTCAATTCATCAAATAAATACAGAAAATACCCGGTTCTGATGTATCCCGGATATCACCAGAGGCGGGTTGGGTGCCTCGGTGCAGGCAACCGGTATTTCTACATTGATTCAATCGGCGATATCCATGCTTGTCCCTTCTGCAGGCGAAAAGCCGGGAACGCTGTGAGGGGTAAAATTGAACCGGCGCTTGAACTGCTGACGGAAAGAGGATGCCATGAGTTTGCAATGAATGTGGGAGATTGATTTCTCGCCATGACAGAACCAGCATGACTTCGACACTTAGGAAGCTCAGTAACCACAAGCTCAGTCATGCTGAGAACATCCAAAATCCGGCATCTTCTATTTTCCAATCCACTTCGCAATGGCATCGGCCAGTTCCTGTCTTACTTCGGGATAGCGATGGGTTGTGTTAAAGGCTTCTATTGAAATGCCTGTGGCGCCGAGTGAATGTAATTTGCGGTAGAGGGGCAGCACATTTTCTTCCATCAGGGTTGTCATGTCGTACCAGCCGGTTATAAACAGGATTTTCCGGTACGATAGAGACGGTAGGGACAGTGGGGACCAAGGGACTAACCAGTTACCAGAATTCAGTATTTACGATTCTAGATTTACGATTTACGAGTAGAAAACCCGGAAACAGATTGGCTAATCGTAAATCGTCAAATCGCAAATCGCATGAGTAAAATGTCTCTGCCGTGCGTTCTTCCCCTCTCCTGGCAGGAGAGGGGGCAGGGGGTGAGGTGTTACTTCACAATTTTAAATTCAGCCTGCTTGTCATCAGCCTGCAGGCTGATGAAATAGAGGCCGGAAGTGAATGACCCGGTATTGATTCGGATGTTTTTCAGGCCTGAAAACTGCTGTTGGAGCATTAACCGGCCTGACAGATCAGTAATGGTTAATTTAACCAGGGCGTATTCTTCCTTAAGGTCGATTCTAAGCTCATCGGTTACCGGGTTTGGATAATACACAAGCCCGGGCACATCATAATCGCTGCTGGCGGTAATAGTTATGGGGATGCAGTTACTGGTGACAGCACATCCGTCCTTCGTTAACCGCACCGCATATAACCCTGTGACCACCGGTGTATACATCTGATCAGTGGCCCCTTCGATATCCAGTCCCGATGTACATACCAGCCATTGGTACGATGCATCTTCCACTGCTGCTTTCATTGTTCCGGAAATGGTTTCCACCGTGTTGTCGATTTTAATCACCGTGAGATTGATGGTGATGTTACTGTCACAGCCTGCAGAATTGGGAATGGTTTCTTGATAGGTACCCGATGTTTCCAATAACTGCCCTCCGGGTGAGACGTAGCTTTCGCATGCCGTTTCATTCAGTACTGCAAATGATCTGTTTTTAATATCAAGGTTAACGATCATCAACGAATCAAAACCTTCGGCATTGGGAATGGTATCATAATAAACCCCGTCATTATACCAGGTGTATTTTTTGCTTGGGGATACCAGGGAATCGCAGGCGCTCAGCCATATTGTATTTTCAGTGTCATAAGTGCCCGGCAAATTGAATAAGTAATATTCATAATCTGGGTAGCCCCAGGGAATAATATGGTGGCCATCCACCTTAATAACGGGATTTTCCACGTTGGCTCCCATATCAAGGATTTCACATTTATAGGTGCCCGAATCCACATAAACGGTATCCTGAAAACCATGGGCTTTGGTTACGATTGCTGCTGTATCATACCAAATTCTATTGGTAACCGTATCCGTTATTTTCAGCACCAGCAGTTCATCTTCATCATAATCGTATGGAAGAATCCTTGAGGATATTGTAATCATAAGCGAGTCCTTGCTTTGTGCAACCTGCTTAACCGGTTTCGGAGAAAAATCGGTGACATACCCGTATTTTGCTCCGGAAGATGCACCACCGCTAATGATACCCAGTTGGAACCCGGCAACATTGTTTTCAAGAGTGACCGTTTCTCCGGGTTTAATGTAATTACTCATAAATGAAAGTACATCCGGAGTTTTTTTAAGAACCAGCCATGCAGAATCACTTGTTGGTTCAAATGAATAGCCGGGTACAGAAATCCAGCCCTGAGATGGGGTTGTAAGGATAAACGCATCCACGGTATTAATCTGGTAGAAATTGGTGACATTCCTGACTGCAAGATTTAGTTGAAAACCATCAGAAACATTGGGTGAACGGGTAAAAGCAATTTTTTCAGAACCTGCACTGTTATCAACAGAAGGAATTAATGCGGCACCGGTTTCTCCTCCAAAGCCCGTTACATGGGTAATATAAACAGGTTTGGATGCCAGTACATGAAGGGATGTGGTCTCAACCGGATAATTGAACACTTGTCCGGCTAATGCGATTGTAGCTACTGAAACTCCATTGACAGCAATATCCGTATTGGGTTCGGTAGATGTTATGAAGATCCTGTCTCCTCCGTCAGCCGGGCAATTAGGGGCAGAAATAGTTGTGAGCTGTCCTTTTACAATGACATATTCTTTACCAATATGGTTTACCGGTACCAGTTGATCTCCGATTATATCAAATGAAAGAGATGTGGTGCAGGTTGTATTGGCCGCATTCTTCTTGGTTATTGAATCGTCGTACCAGGTAATCACTATGTCTTTATCCGATTTAACAGGAACGCCGTTAATGTGACGGTTAGCAGCGGTTGCAGCAGCCCTGAAGGCAAACGTCTCGCCGGCATTGAGCACAAGCACTAAGGAATCGCCCGGGTTGGTATCAAAATAATACCAATCGTCATTCGGGTACACCACAATACGGGTGTTGTTTTTAGTGGCAGCGATCACAAATCCGCTCCATGCGGTTCCACCGTAAGTTCCATTGGGAAAAAAATTCTGAGTGGAAACAAAAAAGTTCTTCCCCATGGCATTACGGCCTTTGAGGGTGAACAGCTCGCGGTTATAGGGGTTATCGAGATCATAAATCACTGAGATCTTACCTCCGGAAGAGCTGATTTTGAACGCCTTTTTCTGAGCATTTCCGGGTGTTAACGGTAAAGCCTGCGGGTAATTTTCAATCTGGTCGATCGTGGTGCAGGTATCGAGCCGGATTGACCTTCTTTCATTTTTATTCAGTGAGAAGGTAATTGGTAAAAACGAAACATTGGCAGGTTGTGAAACAGTTACTGTTGTAGTTTCCTGAGCAGTAATATGCAGGATAACAGGAGCCCCGTTCTGTAAAGGTGTTCCGTGAACGTTTGAAACATCGGGTGCGGCGAACCAGAATACAGTATCGGTTTGTGAATAAAGGGCGAAGGATTGGAGGAACAACAATAAGAGGACGATTGTGGGTTTCATGGTTTTTGTGCAAATGGTTTTATGGGTTGAAGGACCATAGGGACTATCAGTCTTTGGATTTCGCGGTAGGACGAAGTCGGAGACTTCGCCCAGCTATGAGGACGATTGCGGGTTTCATGGTTTTTGTGTGATGGTCTCATTATTTACGATTTTAGATTTACGATTTACGAATTGAAAACCAATCGTAAATCGTAAATCGTTATATCGTAAATTTAGCTCTAAGCCTTAATCCCTTATTACTTAAATTGCTAATAGTGTAATAGTCTAATAGCCGTATTATTTCTTCTTCTTTTTTCCTACTTCTTCCGGAGGTGTAACGCCGGTAGCTGCATCGTATTTTTCCTGGGCTATGTCGAGTGCGGCCTGGGCGGTCTTGAGTCCATCACCGGCTGTCTTTTTACCTGTTTTCCCTTTGCTTAAGTTGGCATCACCGGTTGTTGCCTTGGTGGTGGCGACTTTTAGGCGGGTATCCAATGCCTTGGTATCGGCTTTGTATTTTGTATCGAGCGCCTTGAGATCCGCTTTGGCCTGGGTGGCTTCGGCTTTATCTTTTGAAGCGGTTGCCTTGGCTAGTGCTTTTTGTTTGGCTGCGTATTCCTTATCCAGAGCCTTCCGCTCGGTGGCTATGGCTTTGGTTTCGGTTTTGGATTCGTTCAATAGTTCAGTACCTTTTGCAATCAATGAATCAGCAACAGCAAGTGCCTTTTCATTCTTTGCTACATTCTTTTTAGCCGTGGCCAAACCAGTTTCGGCCTTTTTTATTTCGGCAGCTTTTTTATCTGCCTGGGCATTTACAGCACCGCTGATCAGAAACAAAGCCATGGTCAGGCTTAAGTAAAACCGTAAAGTAAAATTTTTCATAATCTATTTGAATTAATTTCCATTACAACTCCTTTTATGGCGGGATACATGGGAGGATTTAATTCTTGTACGTATTTCATGTTTAAATGTTTTATTGATGTATTGATGATTGAGATAGTTGGCCGAAAATCATTTTTTTATGCGCAAAGTCATGGATAATATCCATATTTTACGTACCTTAATATACACTTATCCAGAACTATAACCTAATTCAAAAACTATGAAAAAATTTTATTTTATCATTAGCTTTATGCTCATGGCATCACTCGTTGGTGCCCAGAACTTACGAAAAAGCGCTGATAATATGGGGTCAGGTGAAGACAAACCCGACAGCGCATTCTTTTCCTATTATCTCGGGCAATGGGTTACAAAAGACAAATTTGTTTTTACCTATGATGATGAGGAAAATACGGTGCAATGGACTGCATTCCACCGGGAATTAAATTCTGAGCCTTGGCAACTTAATGAAAGGGTCATCGATAAATACCATGTTAATGGGTATAAATTATCTCACATTGACCTTTTCTACAACCCGGAGGTCAGTGAATTTGAAAACCGTTTTTCTAATGTCTATACATATGATGCGTCCGGCAAAATGACCGGTATGTTTTCATTTAATTGGAATGATGCCATTCCTGGCTGGGACAGTACCGGAAAATATGAATATTCTTATACCGTTGCAGGTGATTCAATGGTTGAGTATGTTTTCGAGAAAAATTTGGCAGAAGATATCTGGAGTTTACGATATATGGATGAAGTTTTGTATACGCCATCCGGAAAGGAAAAAATAGGCACAGGCTTTCAATGGAATTCAGTAGAAAATAAATGGGATACCACGAATGAATACCGTTACTATTATGATGAAAACGACAATGACACGTTATACAGATTATTCGATTATAATGATGAAGGAGTTTCTGAATTATCGTTTGAAATGAAAACTGAATATAATGATCAGGGTCAAAAAATGCATATACATTATTACGGACTTGAAAGCGCTGTTTGGAAATATTCAGGTAAATCAGATCTCTTTTACAATGAATCAGGTAACTTAACACAAAGAATTACTTATAACTGGGATGACGAGGCCGGTGAATATTTGCCATCTTTTAAAGAAACAAATTATTATGATGGTTTAACCGAAATTGCATCATTAAAACCATCTGATATTTTGATATTTCCGAATCCCGCATCGGACTTCCTCGCTGTCAATTTGAACAAACCATCCTCTTCAGTCATTATTAAAATTTTTAATCTCAATGGAAATCTAGTACTTCAGAAGCAACTAAGGGATCAGGAACACATTCAGGTGGGCCATCTACCGGGTGGTGTGTATGTTTATGAAGTGCTGGACTCAGGCAATATTGTCAGGGGTAAGATAACAATTTGTAAATGATAGCTGTTAAAAAGATTTCTTAAATATCCCTGATGAACTTCGTGCAGCAGAGGCCTGCCACACGGTAAATCGCAGAAGCACTGAGTTTCTGCCCGGGGCAGTTAAAAAAAATGCCCCTTGCGGGGCATCTGGGAAGAAAATGAAAACCGGTTATTCAGTGACCACCACACTGGCCGTCATCTGGGGATGCGGAGTGCAATGGTAAGCAAAGGTACCGGTGGAATCGAATTTTTGACTGAACGAATCGTTCATAGAAATGCTTCCACTGTCGAAAAGCCCGTCATCACTGGTTACTGTGTGTGCCACATTATCGTAGTTTGTCCAGGTTATAGTGGTTCCAGCTTTCACGGATATAGTTGCCGGTGAAAAGGCAAAGCCCTGGATTTTTACTGTGTTTCCATTCCCGCCGTTGTTCCCCGAATAATCTTCGGAATCCTTTGAACAACTGATTGCTGCGCTCAACAGGATTAATAGTAACGGTAATCCTTTTCTTACAAGATAACTCTTTGAATTTTTCATGATAAACTGCTTTTATCGTTTATATTTGAAAGTTTGTTTGTTAAAACCAATCAATAACCGGTACCATGGTCGTTACCCGAATCGGATCCGCTGTCATTCCCTGAATTTGAACCACGGTCATCACCGGCATCCGAACTGCTGTCATTTCCTGAATGGGAACCATGATCATCGCCTGCTTCGAGCCTGCCTTCCGAGAAATGATATTCGCTGCATGTGGAAAGATTATACAGCACCGTATTATAGATGTCTGCATTTGAAGCGGAATTTATAACTATGGTTCCATCGGTAAGCGTTGCCCCATCAAGATCACTGGCTGAAATTCCGTCAAATAGCAGGCTGAGATTCATGTGTATCAGACTTGTATAATCTACCGAAGCATCCAACAGGTACCCTTCCTGCTTTACCCGCAGTTCGATATCTTCGTTCATTTCTAGTACAACCGGGATTTCAGTTCCAGCAGCATTGATATAAATTCCTGATAAATAAAATACCGGGGAACTTCCGGCATCCGACTGGTATGCCACCAATTTGAGGGAGACTTCGTGGTATACTCCCGGAGGCAGTGAAATGCTTCCTACAAAATTATTCAGTCCCAAAAGATCAATTGTCCGGGGACCTTTCCATTCATAGCTGATTTCCGGACCCTGGGAGTCCCCTTTTTCGGCTTCAAACTCAATTTTTGAAACCACCATATAACTGCTGTCCCAGATAAAAGTGGAAGCGGCAGCTGTAGATTTCTGCAATGAAAATGAAGCATTGGTTGCCTCCATTTTAATATCAAGCGATTTGGATGTTTCAGGTGTATCAACTGAGTCTTTCTGACACGAAACTGCAAGGAATCCGGCAGCCACACTGAGAAGGAAAAGGTTATTCGAAGTTTTCATGGTATTTAATTATTGATAATGGTTTGTATTTTTTTATTTTGTTCAGCTAAGACAAGAAAAAGACAAAAAGGTCCTAATTAATTTTCTTATTTTTTTCAAAGTCCCGTCTATAGCTGACTTCCAGCAGCCTGGTTTTGATTTCCATAAATTCACTAATTTTAGTTCGGCAACAGGAAATCATGAACCAACAGGAAGAAATAATCTGGCGAGGCATTCAGGAAAAGGATACCGCAATTTTCGAGCGGTATTATAAGGAGCATTATAAAAGTTTCTTCCTGATGGCCTGCCGGTATTTAAAAGACGCCGGCCAGGCATCGGAAATTGTGAATGATGTGTTCATGAAACTCTGGCAGGATGGCTCAGGAATGAGTATTGATTCATCACTTAAATCGTACATATATAAAGCCATTATCAACCGCTGTCTTAATGCCTTAAATAAAAGTAAAAGGGAAGGTTTTCATGTGGAGTTGGACAAGGTGCGGGATGTAGGTTATGAGATGAAGCAGATAGAAGATAATGAACTGATGGTAAAACTCTATACCGCGATTGACAGTCTGCCTGAAAAATGCAGGCAGGTTTTTGAGATGAGCCGTTTTGAAGAATTGAAGCAGCAGGAAATAGCTGACAAATTGGGAATTTCGATTAAAACCGTTAAGAATCATATTACCCTGGCATTGAAACAATTGAACCAGGCTGCTTTAAAATCAATACTTTTTTCCCTGTTGTTTTTCACCAAATTTTTTCGCTTATGATTGGGACTAACAGAATTATTTTTTGTCTTATGAGTGAAAGGTGATTATGGATAAACAATCAAAATATGATATTCCCTGGGAATTGATTGCTGACTTTCTGACCGGTAATTTTTCGGATGAACAGAATGATCAACTGCAGCAGTGGATTGCCATGAATAATGAAAACAGGGCTACGTTTGACCGGATCCGTGAACTATGGCGAAACGGCACCGGTGAGTATCTTTTATATAAAAAGGCCGATGAAAATGAGGCCTGGAAAGACCTTCAAAATAAAATCAGCGGGGATAAAAATACTGGTGAAACAAAAGTCATCCGGGTCGATTTTACCCCTAAGCGGAAAATTTTAAGAAATGTGCTTGCTATTGCATCGGTTTGTATAGGTTTACTTGTTGTATTATGGTACTTTAAAAGCCATGATACAGCTGATGTTTATATAACCGGAACAGACGCAAACAAAAAAATATCGCTGGCCGATGGAACGGTCATTTCGTTACATCCTCTCACCCGGATTGAAGTAAGGCATACTTTCAACAAGACGGACAGATCGGTTATCATGAAATCGGGTGAAGCAGATTTTGATGTGGTTCATCGCGCTGACATGCCTTTTATTGTTCAGATCGGCGAAGCTGAGATAAGGGATATCGGGACCCGGTTTAATATCCGAAGGGAAACCGGGATGATCCATGTTGCCGTCACAGACGGAAAAGTTGCCTTTGTAACGAATCGTACCCATGAAGCCAGGGAATTGGAAGCGGGATCATCTGTTAGTTTCAATGAACAAAGCAACCGATTCGGTGAAATAAATTCAATTGAATCGTCGGAAGCATTCAGAAATTGGCTTGATTTTGAAAACACCCCGTTAACTGAAGTGGTCCAATCGATTCAGAAGGTTTATGCAAAACATATTGAGATCGGTGACCATATCGGCAACAGGAAGCTCACGGCCAAATTGTATGGCATGCCTTTCGATACGGCAATCGAGGTTATCTGCAGTTCACTCGACCTTGAATATGCCGTTCAGGATAGTGTGTATGTGCTGAAAGCCAGGGTGGCGGACGAACAAGTTAAGTAATGCGCTCATTAAGAGTAAAAAATACCGGTTTTAAAACCACTGCCAGAAGTTGCTTAGTACTTCTGTTTTATTTTATTGTGACAATCATTATGTCTCCGGCTTATACACAGGAGCCGGGTTTAGGTCACCCCACTGTGACCCTTTCGGTTAATAACGCCGCTCTGTCAACGGTACTTTCAGAATTAGAGAGGCAAATACCTTATCGTTTTGCGTTCAATTCAGATCTCATTAAAGAACAAAAACCAATCACCATTGATACCAGGGACCAGGATCTGGATGCAGTATTATCCGAAATACTTAATCCTTTATCACTAACCTATACCCTTATCGGTAACCAGATTGTCATTCAGAAGGCTGTTCAGCCAGGCCGAATCACCATCAGTGGTTATGTTATGGATAGTCTGACAGGGGAATCCCTGCCGCAGGCGGTTTTATACATACCCGAACAGCAGATTTCAACATATACGAATAATTATGGGTTTTATTCGATCACACTCAATAAGCCGGCTCATTTTAATATCGCCGTATCTTACCTGGGTTTCCGGGGGGCTCACAAATCTATAGCGGCCTTAAGCAGTGCAACGCAGAATTTTTATCTGTCAGAAAGCAGGACTGAAATTCAGTCAGTCGTCATTAAAAAGGACAATCCGGATGATAACATAAAGAAAGTCTCCCCGGGGAAAACCGACGTTTCACTTGAAAGGTTAAAAAACGTGGCATCTTTCGGAGGTAATGGGGATATTCTCGGTTCCATACAAATGTTGCCCGGTGTGTTAGCCGGCCTTGACGGCAGGCCAGGGTATTTTATCCGGGGAGGAAATACCGATCAGAACCTGATTCAGCTGGATGAGGCTACGTTATACAATCCGGTTCATTTGTTGGGACTTGTAAGCATTTTCAATTCTTCAGCACTGAAAAGTGCCTATCTGCTGAAAGCCGGATTTCCTGCTTCTTTCGGTGATCATCTGAGTTCGGTTTTAGACATCACCATGAGGGAAGGTAATTCTCAGGAATTTGAAGGTGACCTTCAATTGGGTTCGGTTATAAGCGGAGTGACCTTATCAGGGCCGGTTATAAAAAATAAGGGGTCCTTTTTTGTTTCCGCCAGGAAAAGCACAATCGATCTTTTGTTCAAACCCCTGGACATTCCGGATTATTTCAGTGATTATACTTTTTATGATATCAATGCAAAGCTCAATTTCAATGCAGGTAAAAAAGACAGAGTATACCTGAGTTTTTACCAGGGCAGGGATAAGACGGCATATTCAAGAGATTCGTCGTTACAGAATCCGATCTCTTATGGATTGAATTACGGAAACCAGGCTGCTGTTTTGCGATGGAATCACTTGTTCAGTTCCAGGCTTTTTATGAATACTTCATTCATCTTTAACCGGTATTTCCACGAAGTAAATGCAAGGGAAGAAATATATGCTGCCCGCTTGTATTCCGGCATCCGGGATCTGAATTATAAAACTGATTTTTATTATTATCCCACCCTACGACATAAAATATCAGCAGGCATTAATTATTTATACCAGACACAATATCCGTCATCAGTCACAGACATTGAATATGACGCGGACTCGTCAGGAATTAACCCGGATCAAATTCCCAGGAAATATGCCCGCAGGGTTGCCGTTTATTTCGGTGATGAATTCAGGATCAGCAGAATGTTTATCTTGTATGCGGGTGCCCGTGTCCCTGCCTATTTTACAAATGAGGCTCATTTTATTCAGTTTGAACCGCGGTTGTCATTCATGCAGGTAATTAATCCATCCACCAGTCTGAAATTGAGTTACACCCAAATGCACCAGTTTCTTAACAGGGTTCAGAGCTTTAATTCTGCTTTCCCTGCTGAAATCTGGATTGGCTCAGGTAAAAATATCAAGCCACAGAACAGTACTGAAGTATCGATCGGATTATTTAAAAACTTCCGGGATAATATGTTTCAAACCAGCCTTGAAATATATTATAAGAAAATGGGAAACCAGGCGTTGTTCCGGGAAGGCGCCGAACCGGCTTTCAACAGCAATATCGATAAGATGCTCGTTTTTGGCGAAGGTAAAAGCTATGGTGCTGAGTTGTACCTGGGTAAAAACACAGGAAAACTAACAGGCTGGATTGCTTATACCCTTTCAAAAGTTTATCAGCAATTCGATTCACTGAATCTCGGGAATTCCTTTCCGTTCAGCGGTGACCGGCGCCACAGCCTTTATGTATCGGCAAGTTATCCGGTTACCGGCCATTGGCGGATTTCATCGAATTTTTTATTTGCCAGCGGCAGTGCCTTTACCCTGTTTAGTGAAACGGCCACCTACAACCCTATTTACTATGATCATGTTATCGGTAATGAAACACCTGATATGAACAGGCATAATAAGGTACAGAATAATTTCAGGCTTGAGCCCTATCATCGGCTTGATCTCAGCATCAGTTACAAAAGCAGCAGGACATTCAAAGCCAGGTTGCTTGAAACGGAGTGGGTATTATCGGTATATAACGTATATGCCCGTAAAAATACTTTTTTTGCTTATTGTTCATTTGATCCGGTCACACAAAAGCCGGTTCCGGTGCAGGTTTCGTTTGTCCCTGTCATACCGAGCCTTTCCTTCTATATCCGCTTCTGATACGGAAAGCCTCTGCATATTCTTAATAGCAGTAACCTCAATGCAGGTTAAAAACTTTTTAGCTGCAACGATGTTCTATGTATAAATCTAAAATACAAGTAATTATGTCCGGGAAGAAACTGTTTATTTTTGCTGTCATTTTATATTTACCTGCCATTGGTTTTTGTCAGAATGTGGATGAAACCGAAAAGGTAAAACAGGTCATTGAAGCTTTCCAGGATGATTTTAATAATGGTTCCTTTAAAAATGCTGCAGATTATACTACTTCCGACTGGGTTCACATAAATCCGGGCGGGGGAATTGCATCAGGCAGGGATGAAGTGCTGAAAGAAGTAAGATCGGTGCATCAGACGTTCCTTAAGAATGTAACCATGAAAATTGAATGGATTGATATCCGGTTTCTTGCACCTTCAGTTGCGCTTGCAGAGGTTGTTCATTCTATAAGTCCTTATGAACTGCCAAAGGGTACAATCCATACGGGTGAAAAGCAGACAAAAACCTATGTTGTAATTAAATCAGGGGATAAGTGGCTGCTAACCCTGGATCAGAATACAATTAAGGGATCACCGCAATGACAATTTACACTATCGGCCATTCCACCCGAAGTATAGAGGATTTTATTGAGTGTCTAAAATCATTTCAAATTGGCTATCTTGTGGATATACGAAGCCTTCCCGGATCAAGGAAACATCCCCATTTTAACAGGGAAAACCTGCAGGTAAGTTTACAGCAGGCAGGCATCCGGTATCTCCATTTTCCTGCGCTGGGAGGCAGGAGAAAGGTAAAGCCGGATTCAAAAAACACAGGGTGGAGGCTGGATGCTTTCAGGGGATACGCTGATTATATGGAAGGTTCAGAATTCAAGGAAGCCATTAAAGACCTTGAAGACCTAGCATTACGCGAAACGACTGCGTATATGTGTGCCGAAAGTGTCTGGTGGCGTTGTCACCGGTCGCTTGTTTCGGATTATCTTAAACTGAAAGGCTGGAAAGTAATTCATATCATGGACAGGTCGCACAGTATGGAGCACACCTACACCAAACCGGCAGTGGTTAAAGAGGGTGTATTAAGTTATCCTGGAAGTGATGATTCTAAACAAAGTCTTTTCCTTGATGTTTAGAACATAAACACGTAACCATTAACAACCTATGAGAAAAATTATTGTATTGCAGTTTCTGACGCTTGACGGCGTCATTCAGGGTCCCGGCGGCGCACAGGAGGATACCTCAGAAAATTTTAAATACGGCGGTTGGGTGGCACCGCATTGGGATGAAGTCCTTGATTCCACCATGGGCAAACAAATGAGTGAGAGGTCGGATTTGCTTCTCGGAAGAAAGACATATGATATTTTTGCATCGTACTGGCCTTCACATGCCGATGCATGGCCCGGTATCAATGAGGTTACCAAATATGTGGCTTCAAATACGATGAGTAAAGCGGACTGGAAAAATACAGTGATTCTCAGGGGCAATGTAGTTGAAGAATTGCGGAAGATCAGGCAACAGGAAGGGCCCGACCTCCAGGTTCACGGAAGCGCCAACTTCATTCAGACGCTGCTGAAGAATGACCTGGTGGATGAATTGTGGCTGAAGATATTTCCGGTAACCCTAGGAAAGGGCAAGAAGTTTTTCGATGGCGGTTCCATCCCTGCCAATTTCAGTTTGATTGAAGGCAAGGTATCGTCAAAAGGGGTTATAGTAGCGTCGTATAAGAGGGATGGGGAGGTAAAGGTTGCGGAAATAACTGCATAACCGGGGTTTCACCCCGAACCCCACTTCTTTCTTTGTCCTGTCACAAAGAAAGAAGCAAAGAAAAGACCAGACAAAACGACTCCCAACGCGCTCTGACGAAAGGCAGGAATTTCTAATAAACGGTCGCAAGCTCGTTTATAAGAAATTCCATGCCTTTCGTCATTCACAGCCTCGCCTCCTCCGCGTTTTGTCCCGGCCCACCCACGGTGCTTAGAATTGCGCTCTGCTTTAATCAGATCGTCATTGCGATGACCGGTTCCTACGGTCAGAAGCAATCTGCCCGCACAGGCAGACCATAATTTATAACCTAATCGAAGTGTAAATTTCCTCCCAGTTAATAGTTGATATAGGAACCGAATAACCGGTAATATCTTCATGAAGAAAGCCTGGTGCGGGTTCTTTGACAGCCATATCTTCAACTTTGAGGCTCTTTTCGGTATCTTTGGATGCCGGCCTCCGTGCATGCCTGCGAGGTGATTCAGGTAAGCCGGCCATCAGGGCATTCAATCGTTGCAGCACTATTTCCATCTCAGGATGGTTTACATCCCTCTTCACATCATTCAGCAGCTTGATAATCTTCATTACCAATGAGGAATCGGTAATGGTAACCGACATGATCGAATACGCCGGATCAGAATAAAAATACAATCCGTTCTTTTGCAGGATCGGTGCATTATACCCCAGGATATCACTCCTCATCACCCGGATGTCATCGCGGACAGTCCTTTCCGAAATCCTCTCATACCTTCCTCTGCACTCTGCCAGTGCATCCGAACATTTTTCAATGAGCTCATCAATAGACCATCTCCTTTTTCCCCCGAACAGGCATGAATTAATGGTTTTATAACGGATCAGTGCATTGAGGTTTGCCGGCATTCAACTTTTTTTAATAATGCAGAAAGACTGCATTGAGGTTCAGTTTATTTGTCCATTGAAAATTAAAAATAGAGAATTATGAAAACAATTGCAAAAAAACTGACGGCTTACGGAAACCTCGGAATAGTTCAATTCAAGCAGGAACCCCGGTCGGTTATCGCATTCATTCCCGGGGCACCTGAAATGAAAAGCGGCGGTCTTGTGATTTCAGAATCAACCGGCGAGGGAGTTGTAGGTCAACTTATCGCCATGAATCATACAAAGAATTATTTGCTCCTTACCGATGCTGACATTCTTGTCGGCGCCAAACAAAACAGGGTGGTGAATTATTCCCTGCTGCTTGCACCGTATTCAAAGACCACGCTGGATGTTTCGTGTATTGAAAGACTCAGGTGGCATTATGTATCGGATAAATTTGATGCACCGAAGACCGTGGCAGAGCACATGCTTCGCAAAGAGAAAACCAGATCGCTTTCCCTTAAATTCCAGCCAGGTTCTTTTCAGCCTCACACCCAATCGATTGTTTGGTCGCATATTCATGCGAACCTGGAAGAGAACAAGTGTTTCAGCGAAACCGAAAGTTACGCCGACCTGATTGACCATCGGATGAAAAAGATTGAAAACAAAATTCCGGCCTGTGAGCCCGAAAACGAATGCAACGGGATAGCCGTTGTACTAAATCATAAAGTAATCTCGGCTGATGTTTTTGGCAATGATGAGGTATACCGGTATTATTTCCCTTTGTTAAGGGATTCCGCTTTCAGGGCAGCCGAATTCTGGAATACGGAAACCGATCTGGAGGAAGACGAGGCCTTTTACAGGGTGCTTGATTTCCTTGACAATGCTGACCATTGTGCAAGGAGGACTGTAAAGGATTACAAAGGTTCGGGTGTTTTTCAGATGATTGAAAATAATATGGTTGTGGGACAAGAACTGACATTTGAAAACCAGCCGGTTCATATAGCGTTGTTTGCGAAATAGGTTCAGAGGAAGTCGGAGAAGTTCAAAACAAAATTTCACCTTAATGTAAAACCCACAGGGAATGCGGCGTTAGGAAAGGTTAAGTAAATTGTGTTATGCGTCAGGGGGCCGCGTTTTCTGTGGTTATGTTGTTCCGCCGTTCGGTTGACGCAAAGCTCATAGCCTCAACTTAAGCACCAATCCGCGTTAGCTGATTAATGTGATTAGCGCCGGCTGAAAGCCGGTGTCCTTGGCATTCATGATTTCACAGCCGCGTTAGCGGTTGAATTTGAACATGCAGAAACAAATTTAATCCAACAGGATTCCCCCGTTGTTTTCATATTCAACCACTACGTGGTTATAAGTACGGACTAAATCTGCGCGATTACACCGGCATTCAGCCGGCGCTATTCAAATTCAACCACTACGTGGTTCAAATCCCTGATCCGGTTAATATATCACCGCTTTTTTCATATCAGTATTGGCATTAACAACCGGCACATACATTAATGATACTTTGGCGGGGTTTACAAAATAACTGCCTGTATACTTTGGCAACAACCGGATTGTGTAAGCATGCATTCCGGGTGAAAGCGATTCACAGAAAATAACCGTTTTTTCCTTAAAGTATTCGCGATGTGTTTCCTGTGAGTTGTAAGGCTGATCTTTGCTTTCATAACTGCATCCTGCAGGAACAGGCACTTCAATCATCACGTGTTCCACCGGGGCATCCTTCATTACCACCACTTCAACAAATAATTCAACCGGTTTACCCGCTTCGAGCCGGTATTTGTTGTCATCAAAATAAGTATTAATGGTTAAGCCTTCCACTCCCGTCCTGGCTTCAGTAACACGCTGCACCGTATAATTCATACAATAAAGCGGAAGTCCCTTCTCCTTTTTAATTTGAAGTTCTTCGCCGCTTTTAAGTTCGGCACGGTAAGGGAATTTGGTCACTATACTATTTTCTTTACCGGTTACCGTAATTTGTGCCACCCGGTCTTTTGAATAACCCTCGGCAAGCAGGTCAGGCAGAACGGTCAGCAAAAGGTTTGATGATTCATATGTATTCCAGGAATTCTTCCGCGCTGAAATAAAGTATTGTTGCATGGGACTTATGAGATTCCTGTAAGCCGAGTCATTCCTGATTATCCTGTAGGCATCCAGGTTTGTTTCAAGCTCACTGTTCATCCAATTATATGCCGGTCTTCCATCAGAGAAATATACTTCACCCAGTATACCCTGCTTTTTATACCGCAAAATGTCCGGTTTATATCCCGGTATCACCATCTGCCTTATTTCCTCAAGAAGTAATTTTTCATGAAGCATAGAATACCCGATGCCTCTGCCATTGTATATCATACTGTATTTTACTTCCTGTTTTCCTATGAGGGAATCCATGACAGTGATATATTTCCTGTAGTTGAGCGGAGCTTTCCAGGTTGCCAACGCGTGCAGCAAGTCAATATCGCCGGATGAAATGTCTTTCAGGAAATCGAACTTGAAACTTGCTTTTTCTGCCAGGTTCTGAACATTCAGGTTAACGGGGTATCCGGCGTCGGATGCAAATTTCAGCGCCCTCAGGATATGGGCGGAGATCCAGTAGGATGAATTTTCAGAAATGTCCCACCATGACCACAGAAATTGACTGTTCTGATTACGCAGCAAGCGGTTTATTATAAGCCTGATCTCATCATCGTGCCTGAATTTCTTTTCTTCGAACCGGTTGAAATACTTCAGGTTGATAAGACCGACAAGTCGTGATGCCAGCTGTTCATTGCAGTAATAGCGATAGTTGAAAAGAGTAAGAACTTCCGCTTTATAAATTTCAAGTTGATTGTCGGTGATTTCAACGATACGCGTTTCACCTTCAGCCGCCTTAACCGCTTGTCTGTCGCCGTTTTTCAGTATGGTAAGGGATCCCTCTTCATGATCAGCTCCCTGCATAATTACAGGAACTTTACGCTCTTCCCCGTCGAAGTAACCGTCATTACGGGTAAAGGTGTATAAAACGGTCATCGAATCGGGGCTAAGTGGTGTTACCGGGATTAAATCCGTCCTGTACTGGCCGAACCTTACCATCTTAAATTCATCAATATCGCCGGATTGAATTTTGATTTTTCCCTCGATCAATGTATCGGAAGTATAATTCAGCGTTTTACCGATAAAGATGGCTGTATCACCTGCTGTAAGGAATTGAGGCGTATGGAGTTCTGCCATCAGGGGTTTGAAAGAACGGATGCTTTTTCTTTCGGTTCCTGTCTGAAGTCTGCTGTTCATGGCATACACAATGGCATCCCACCGTGTAATATCATCAGGAAATGTAACAGGAAATTTCGATTCCCCGTTTTTATCCGTAAATAACCCGGGTTCCCAAATGGCCACATCGGAAAAATTATTCCGGATTGAATTGAGATTCAATAATTCGTTGTATAATTTTTTTTCAGATTCTTTATCGTTTTGAGATAAGTTCAGATCTTCAATTTTGTCAATGGGGATATTGCCAGGACTAATGATAGAAATAGCACCTGTTACCTCACGTTTCCTTTGTACGCCATAACCAACTACAACTACCTCCTGTAATGCACAAACATCCGGTTTCAGTTTCATGATAACTTCGGTTCCCCTGCTTACCTGAATCGTTTCGGTGACATATCCGATAAAACTAATCTGTAACGTTGCTTCGTAATCTTCAATATCAAGCGAGAAATGACCGTCTATATCCGTAATGGCGCCGTCTGTGGTTCCTTTAATCAGGATACTGACACCCGGCAATGGCTCATTGGTGGTTTCATCATATATTATTCCCTGAACATTACCATTAAATGTGTTCCTGTAGGTGAATTCAAGACGGGGTTTTTCAGGCTTTGATTCGTAGAACGACTGGTAGTCAGTTCTCCAGGCAAAATGGGTCAGCCAGTACAATGAGGCCGAATCGTATAAATGCCAGGAGGAATGGTTAAAGTTTATACAGGTTTGAGTGTTGTAGTTAAATGAAATGCTGTCCTGTCTCAGGTAATTTCCGTCTTCATAAAGAACAACAACGGAATGCAGGCCTTTTGGGATACCTTGTCCGGCATGGTTTTGTGACCGGAGGTCAAAATAAGGTGAAGTTATTTTTCCTGATACGGTATTAATAAACAGGATACCGGTTATTCCCGCTGTATCATAAGGAAGGGATATTTTTAACCTTGAAGTTACATCGCGGATGTCAATATTGCGTGAAATCCATTTTTTAACCGGCGGCAACGTTTGGATCTGCTGGCTGATAAACGACTGCTTCGTGTACATCCGGTCATTTAATTCAGAAACAGCATCTGACCGGAAAAAATGGAGGCATTTGGGCAAATCACTACCGGTATTGCCGCATTCTGAAATTTTATAAACTGCATTGTCCTCGAACTGGTAAGTATAGCCTCCTTCATACCTGAAATTTATATGGGGACCATTTTTCTCAGAATAAGTAGCTCTTCCTCCATAAACAGGCCCGGCCGTTATGAAACCATTCCCTTTTTTAATGTCATAGAGAGGAAAGAACTCGTCATTGAATTCAAGAAATGCATATTTTCCTGCGGAGGATCTGAAATGAGCGATAAAAGGCTCATATCGTCTTCTTTCGAATGCAGAAAATTCTTTTTTTACAGGTAAAACTTTCGTTCCTGCCGGCAGGTGATCCATATTCAGGCTGATTATTGTCTTTTTGCCCTTCTCAAACCGCAGAGAGTCGATAATGATTACCTGTTCACGCAAACGCAATGAAACCTGGTGTTTGCGCCCGGGATTCGCATAAAAGGAATACTGCTTTGCCTGGTTGGTCCATGAGAAGTAAACAGGAGCATGGTCCAGTTCAATTACGTAAACCGGTAAAGAAAATCCGTTCCTCATGACGAAAACCTGGAATTGGGTACTGTCAGGGCTGTCAATAGTATATCTAAAACTGCTGTCAGGGTAAAGAAACCGGTAATACAACATGGTATCGAGCCTGAATGTGGATACCCATTTGCTGTAGTTAAACATCCGGTCAGAATGGTTCTTCCCGGATTCCTCCATGGAATAGCTGGTCGCCTGCGGGCGTGGATTTGAAACATTTCCGTAATAAGGTAGTTCGGTGTATGTATAATTCAGCTTCCGGTTTGCAGCAATTGCTGTAAGGTCAACATCTTTCACAGGTTCTCCTCTCTGATCGGTTACCCTGATTGTGGCATCTGTTTTCTGTCCGGGATAAACCCTTTCAGGAAGATTAAGTGTTACGTTCAATTTTGAATCCCGGAATTCAAATTGCTTTTTCTTGCTGAAATCCTCGCCGCCCAGTGAATACAATAACTCCGCATAATAGTTATCCGATCGGTCTGTGATCTTTGATTTAAATTCCGTTTCCACACCTGAGCCTTTTTCGAGCAATTCGGTTCCCCTGTAAATATACCAGGATACATGAAGTTTATGTGGGTTGTCAAGCTTCAGTCTGATGCTGTCTCCTTCAAATCCCCCTGTGAATTCCACCCGGGGTGAAAGTAAACGGGGTTCAATTATCTTATCAATATATTCGTTGGTGAAATGATAGAATGTAATGGCAGGATTTATTTTAACCTTATAGGGTAAGCGGATTTGTCTTACCTGCGCTTCGCCGTTTTGCTGAAGACTTACAGGAATATTCTGCAGTGGCCTATCGTTCTGAAGTAAATCAAAACACAGGCTGTCGTTGGAAAAGCGGGTTGACAATTCATAAGCCGAATAATAGAATGTTGCCTTCCTCGAAAACATAGCCCGTTCGTTTTCGGATGTCAGTATGGTTACCCTTACTTCATAATCGGTATTTGTTTGTCCGAATAATCCGGGATTAATATCCACAGTAGTGGGAGCGGACGGACTAAGTACGGTGTTAAGCTTAAGAAGCGTATCGTTCAGGACGGAAACAGGTGCAAACGATTCTTTCAGGTCCATTGATAACACAACGATTTCCGCCCTGGCATCTTTAAGGGTAAGTCCGTTAACATCCGTAGCCGTGATGGTGAGCACATTTTTTCCCGGGTAAAATTGTTTTTTTTCAAGATCGATATCGAGGCGGTTTCCTTTTAGTTCATAATCTTCGAACCGGAAATTGCATTCGGATACAATCTGACCATTTTCAGCTACAAGCTGGAGACTGTAAAAATTATCAAGCTTCAGACCCAGTGAATCATGAAGAATAAACTCACCCCAAAAGCTTCCGGGCCGGTGAGGTTTTATTTTACCCAGGTTAACTGTTTTGGGATACGCATATAACCGGATCAGCAGGGGTTTTTTAACCGGATTCCTGAAAGAATTAAGGGTATACGACTTAAACCGGACCTTGTCACCGGGTTTGTACCTGTTTTTATCTGTTACCAGGTAGCTGTAAAACCTTGGCCTGTCCGGGTTGTCATTGTAATTATTCCAGACTGGCGGCACCTCATGTTTGGCAATATGATAAAAGGATGTGAATCCATCGAGTTTAACCGATAAAAGATCTTCCTTGCCTGTAAAAACAGGATCAGTAATCCGGTATGTTTTTGTTGCCGTATCTGCTGATATCAGATTCATACCCAGCTTCACACGGGCATCAGTTCTTACCTTTCCGGCTGAATCGAGCACCTGAACGGATACTGCATTGTATTCCTTCAGGAGGAAAACCTGGTATGGTATACAGGACACAAATTCAGTAGTCAACCGGTTTTGCCTGACGCTAACAAGAACAAAATGGCCGGCCGGAGGCCTGTTAATCCAACCGATGCGGGTGTTGAAAGAATCCACACATGTGTGAAGCATTTTATCAGGAACAAAAGAATAGCCGGATCTGAAAATTTTCCGGGCTTCACGGTTTGTAATGGAATAGACAAGCCCCTTCTCCGGCTGGTCATTCCAACTGATTTTCTGTGCATGGATTTCAATCGCAAAAAGCAGAAGGGCTAAAAAGATGAGATGCTTTTTCATGGCAGGGTTTTAGAATAGGGTGCCATTTCGGGGGAATTCCATAAAAAAGAAGGGGAGAAGGGGAGAATCCCGAATACCGAATCCCTAAACACCAAACCTCAAACCTCAAACCCCAAACGATTTACTTAATAATATATGCCACACCCGGAATCTTACGCAACAGGGCGCTGGTTAAGAAGCATGCCGGAATGGTGATGACAGCTACAATCGCATATTTCAGGAAAGGATATAATGTTACATCCTTCATCAGCATGGAGATCAAGACGAGAATCGGCGTATGAAACACATACACACCGAACGCATTGTCTGAAAGAAATTTAGCTGTTTTGCCCTGTGCATTGAATTTTTCGCGGAACCAGACAATCAGTCCCACACAAACGCCCACACAAAAGAAGGATTCCCAGAGCGAATAAGCGGCATTTCCCAGGGTAAGATGCCCGACAAACGGTTCGAGTCCCTTATGAGCGGAATCACCGAGAACAATCATACCCAGCCAGAACAGGATTCCGAATATCAGGGTGTACCTGAACCAGTTCATGCCCTGCCTGTAATCCAGAGTAAGAAGCAGGTTTTTTCTGAAAAAGTAAATGCCCAGGATAAACAGCACAATGTATTGAGAGAAGAAGCACAGCTGCATGTTCATAATGTTGGTCCCGATCGGGAAAGGAATTCGCATAAGGAAAGTCAGAACCGATATGAGTATACCGATGCCTGCAATATGTTTATTGGCGATTTTGATTGTTGTGTTGCTGAAGGATACCGGATTCAAAAACTTCCGGATTAATGCATACACAATAGCGAAAATCAGCAAGGCCAGCGCGAACCACAACGGTCCGGTACTGCCTAAAAAGTCTAACGTACCGATATATTTGCCGTACCAGTCCGTCATATTCATATTCCAGTTCAGGTAGTGATTCAGGATTGCAATGGTAACCGGGTGAATCAGAAGCATAAAAAGTAACGTAGGTATCCCGAGCCTTATCAGACGTTCTTTTACAAACTGGCCGAATCCTTTCCTGTCGTAAGATGCCGGAACAAAATAACCGGCAATGAAGAACAGGAATCCCATAAAATAAGCCTGTGTAAAGGAGCCGTAGATGCCGAAATATATATTCTGAAAAAGGTCGAGTTTCGCTTTTTCGATATAGTACCATCCTCCGAGCATGCTGTAAGTAACGTTGACGTGCATGAGCACAACGAAGATGATCATCAGCCACCGGAGGTTATCGATGAAATAGAGACGGGATTTTTGAGGGTCCATGAGAGTGTTTTGAAAAGTTATTTAAATATAGAACGAAAAAGGACAGGAAGTGCTGCATGGGAAAGAAGAAGGGGAGATGGGGGGAGGGGAAGAAGGGGAGAAAGACCTGACAAAGTCCGGAGGACCTGTCAGATTTGAAACTATTTTACGATTTGGAGATTTACGATTAATAGAGAATTTTGGTAAGACGAAGTCAGAGACTTCGCCTAGCCACAGACTTCGCCTGGCCACTCCTTCACTGAAGCTCCGGCGGCCAAGGGTAACTGGTCCGTCCCTAATGTTTCTATAGTCCCTAATGTCCCTGAACCGAATAACCAATTACCGAATACCCTTCGACTTCCTTCGGCAAGCTCAGGATAAACGCTAAGGGTAACATCTGTAGCTATTTTATAAGAACCTATCTTTTTTGGCTGCGAACATAGAAAATGACTTCGTTGATGAGATTAACCCGTTGTTCGGTTGTGCCTTTCAGCTGCATGAAAAGTTCGCGGAATGAGTGATATACTTCATCATTTTCACTGATGAGTTTCAGGTATTGAGCGTCGAGAGCGCTGTTTTTAAGATCCTGGATGATATCATTTCTTAACTCTGCATTAACCCTGTTTTGAATTTCCATAACGGTTGTATTTATTATCTGTTTCACCTAACTAATGTGTATTAACTGCTCAGGATGGCGGTTGTTCAATTAATGACAGAATCAGGAAAGCATTGTTTAACAGGCTAATCAGGAGACCAAGGTTCTGAAAGAGGCAACAGGAGGGAGAAAGAATATTTAATTAGAACGTCATTGCGAGGAGCGTGAATCGCAATGATTATAGCACAAATTAAAGACGACGAAGCAATCTGTCCGCACAGGCAATACCTGGCCAGAAGCATTAATCGGTAATCGGTATTCAGTTCATAAGCTTGATTCCTTCAGAGCGTTCTTCCTGTTCGGGCAGATTGCTTCGCCCCGCAGGAATCGGGGGCTCGCAATGACGAGCCCGGTTTAATAGTTCTCCAGTAATTCCAATATGCACCCCAAATCGTTTGTGGCGTCGATATAGCTGTAGGCACCGCCGTCCCATCCACCCCGCATTACCGTGGGATTACCGTTTGCCAGGAATTTCTGTTCCATACCGTCGATGTTTTTAACCTGGAAAGCGATGTGGTGAATGCCTTCGCCATGTTTATCAAGGTATTCCTGCCATGTACTTCCCTGGCCAAGAGGCTGAATGAGCTCAATCTGCAGGTTGTTCATGCTGAAGAAAGCCAGTTTGGCCTGGGCATCGGATGGATTTCCCTTATAGAGAGTCGGACGGTCTTTATTGTTTTCTGTTGTACTCGCAGCAGGAATGTCCTGGCCAAGAAGCTTCGCCCATGCAGCGGAGGCTTTATCGATATCTTTAACTATAACGGCAACCTGGGTTACAGTATTATTCTGCAGGATCGGTTCTTTGGCCGATTTTCGGCCGGCATAGAATGAAAGGCATGCAATGGAAGCAAAAGCCAGGGCAAAAAAAGCAATTTTTTTCATGACAGGAAGTTTTGAACTAAGGTAATGAAAATGTGCCAATGTGGTAATGTGCCAATGTGCCAATGTGCCAATGTGCCAATGTGCCAATATGCTAATTTGCCAATATGCTAATGTGGAGAATGAGCCAATGTGAAGTTGTCACATTAACTCATTAGCACATTAACTCATTAGCTCATTAGCACATTAACTCATTAGCACATTAGCACATTAACTCATTAGCACATTACTCTTTAACCGGTTCTTCTTGCGGATAGCAATGCCTGTACTTATCCTGGTATTTATAATGCCAGTGGCGGCTTGGCCTGTGCCGGGGTCCACCCGGAGCCACACCCGTAAGCAATATTTTCGAGAGAAGGAACAATCCGGCTGTCTGCCAGTATCCCAGCACAGGTCCGTGAAACAGTTCAGGAACCAGCCAGTTCCAGAGGCTCATGGTCACAAATATGGCAAGGAAAACAAATCCTATTCCCAGTATACCAAAACCCACATACTTTAAAACTCTTAAACTTTTCATTTTATTCGTTTTTTAAATGATTATACAATTTTTCAAGTCGCGCCCTGAGCGCCAGAACCGCATACCGTTTCCGGGAAATGAGCGTATTGGCCGGAACGCCTGTTTTTTCAGATAACTCTTTAAAACCGGTTTCTTCAAATTCATTTGCCACAAAAACATCCCGTTGTTCTTTTGGCAGTGAAGCCAGCACCGTTTCTATTTCCGACCAGATTATATCCTTAAGGTCTTCCTCTTCAGGTGTTGACCCCAGTTCCGGAAGTATATCCGAAAGAGAGAGGGGACCCTCCTCGGAATTACTTGCCTTTTCAAGCCATGTCATGTTAACCGGTTTTTTCTTCCTGAACAGATCGATGATCCGGTTATTGGTTACCCGGTATAACCAGGCCGTCAGGTTTTCAATCCGGTCAAGATCCCTGAAACCCACCGTCAGCTGGTAAAATACATCCTGCAGTATGTCCTCAGCCTCCATGTGACCCGGAACCCGGTTGCGTATATAACCCAGCAATTTTTTGCGCTCGGTTGTATAGGCCTTAGTAATTTTCTCGGATTCCGTGGGACTCATTTTAAGTGGTTTCTATTGGTTATGACGAATGAGAGGTGAATATATTTTAAAATAGTCAAAAGGATTATGCTCTCCATGTTTTGGAGAAAATTAAACGATTGAAAAAGAGATATTTAAAGTTTCAGGAACTTCCTGATTACACAGGAATTATTGCTTTTTAGTTTCACAAAGTATAACCCGGGATTCAACGAGCCTGTTTCTATTCTTATTGATGGCTCGTTATTTTCAGCAAGGGTATTAAAAACCAAAATGCCTTTATTATCTGTGATTTCTATGGCTGAGACAGCTATACCGGAAAAATTGATGTAAAGAAATTCCCCGGCAGGATTAGGGCTTAGGATGATTTTATCAAAATCAGAATCGCCAACGGATGTTTCATCAATTATCAATGTATCAGAAGCCATACAACCAACATTATCGATGACCGTTACATAAAAGAGATTTCCCTGAAAAATGTCTGAATTCTGAAGATATTTTTCCGGACCGGTGCTACCATCATTCCAAATATAAGTAAAAGGACTTTGACCTCCGTCGGCATACGCAAACAATGACGGATCTGAGTTTTCGGGCTGCCATAGTGATATATTTACAACAAATGGATCATGGAATACCACGCTGGTTCTGTCCCATCCGGTTCTTCCCAATAAATCCGTCACATAAACTGAATAAGTGCCGGGAAGCATGGTAGTGATACCATGAGCTGTTTCGCCGGAAGACCATTCGTACGAAGCGTAATCATCGTCAACCGAAATTACTGCTGTATCATTGCAAATATTCGTAATATCCGGCAAGCCCAAAGGAATATTTGCGTTATAAATTGTCAGAGATGCATCATACGGCGAAACCACATAAACATTCTTTTTATCTGATGACATTCGTACCAGTGGTATCCCATTGGAGTAATCCATGTTATCAGAGAAAAATCGTGTCTGTTCAAATATAAGGTTGCCACTATTCCTGTTCCTGTAAAAAGATATAATAGCTTTCCCGGTATTGGTTACACCTATGATTGCTTTCTGATCTTCAGTGATTATGGCGTCGTGCAACGTGTAAACTTCAGTATAACCGAGTGACTCAATTCCATGCTTTTCAATAAAAGTTAACATTCCATCCGGTTGAATTTTAAATGCTTTTATTTCATCACCGATTGTATAGGCAAACTGATTGTCTTTGCTGATTAGAATTTTATTATATCGTCCTTCAATTTTCTGCAGAAAAGTCAGGCTTCCGTCATAAACATTCCTTGAATAAACGGATATTCCTTTGGGATAGAATTCAGATTGTGAACAGGTATACAGGTATTTATTATCCGCACTCAGGGTCATTGACCTGATAAAGTTCAATCCATTATCTGAATTTTCATGTATTGCATAAGATGATTTTAAAGTCAGTTTTCCGCTGTCAATCCCGAAGCAGTATATTCCGCTTGCTTTAGCTGCATAAAAATATTTCATATCATCAGATAGCAAGCCTTGAACCAGTTGCTGATCTGAACTGACTCCGGCTTCTTCATAGGTATAAGAAGCAAAGAATTCATATTTACCGGTTGAGTTATTTTTTTGAAGTATCCTGATTCCAAACATATTGGTTGATGTCAGTATAAGATATTTGTCATCCGGGCTTAATGACATTCGTTGGGCTACACCGATGGCCGGGCCCATATAACTGTTCGGAATTATATAGCTTAAAGTAAGGGTGTCATTATTTGTTCTGTCAAAAATCATGAGTGCCGGACTGGCCATTGCAAGCGTAATCAACGATTTATTATCATGGGTTACAACCATATCAGAAGCTTCCACAAAGCCATAAATTTTCCCCTGTTTATCGACTATTCTTTTAAAGTAACTGACCAAACCGGTTTCCGGATTCCTTTTCAAAATATGGATGCTGTTTATGTATTTATCACTTAAATACATAAGGGTATCATTACTACTGATAGTAATAGATTTTATCCAGTCAAATCCCGTATTTTCCGCCGTCATTTTCTGAATTAAGGTTAGAATTCCGTTTTCCGGATTTCTCTCTAAAACACTTAATTCCGTACTACTTGCCATGTAAAGGTACCTCGGGTCCCAACTGAAGAATGAATAGCCGTTAGTTGAGGAGTTTATCTGTCCGATGTAATTCAGTAATCCTGTAGTTCGATTAATTTCGAAAATCTTAATTCTATTTTCTTCAATCACATACAGGTTTAATCCGTCAGGACTTACATTAAAATCATAGGGATTGGTAATACTGTCATTTAAACCCATCTCTTTTATAAGAGCCAGGCTGTCGGTTTCTCTGCATCTTCTAAAAATCCTGAGCTTAGCTTCATTATAATAATTGGATGACAAAACATAAAGAAAACTGTCTGACGGATCCATTCTGATAGTTCTGAAATACTCACCGGCAGAAAATTCGTTTTTGACAGTTTTTTTCAAGGATAATAAACCGGTTGAAGTATCAATCTTAAAAATGTGCAATTCAGGGGTTGAATAGGTTGTAGCGAGATACAGATTACGGTTATCCCGTGAGAGAGTCGTAAAACTTGATCCGGAATAACCGATCTGCACATCACTGTTATTTTGAATGTTTTCCAAATAACTAATATGTTGGCTGACCGAGTCAAATTTGAAAATGTTCAGATGGTTGTCACCACAGACATAAATATACCGGTCATCCTTAGTTGAAACCAGTTTATCCGCATTCCACAGACCATAGTTATCAACGGTTGTCCCATCAATTCTTTCAATGTATGTGTATGATCCGTCTGTATTTCTGAAATGAGTCAGGCCATTATTGGCTACAACCAACAGATTTTTGCCTGAACGGTCAGTAATTGCAGCTTCAGGGTATGTTAATCCTTCGATTCCGCCCATATTGTCAGTTATTCTTGTTCGGTAGGTTACCTGTGAAATACCAACCTGATTAAAACTAAGTAAAATGAAAATGGCACAGAGAATTGTTTTCATAACTTTATATGTGATAATTGCCTGTTAATTTAAAATCAATACCTGTCTTGTTTTTTGTGATCTGATATCTGCCTCAATGATGTAAACTCCTTTCGGGAGGTTTTGCAGATGAAGAACCTGAGATTGTTCGTTTATGACAGATCGATATACCAGGTATCCTGCCAGATCGTATATGTTAACGGTTACAGGGGTTATAGAGCTGTAATCCATATAAACGTTGCCCTTAGAAGGATTGGGATAGAAAAGAATTTTGTTTTTAAAATCAAAATTATCATTTGCTGTGATCAGGTTATAAATTAAGAATTGTCTTTCTATAGAGCAATCTGTTTCATCAGTTGCCTTGATGGCCGCATAAAATACGGGTCTGTCAACGGGGAGAGACTGACTGGCGTTAAGTGAACTATCAGATAAGCTAAAATAGATGCTGTCGGCTAAATAATACTCCTGATTATTGGAGAAAGAAAAAGTAAAATCATGCGAATCTTCATCGGTCACTATCAAATTTCCGATTAAAAGTGGTATTTGGTAATTTTCAGGTATAGAGTCATTTGTCAGTAAAATATCGGTGGGACGAATTGCTTTCGTGTTCTGAAGTTCATATGGGCCCATATCTATTGTACCACCGTAAATTCTTGTATTTCCATCCATATCTGTTACCAGGGTATTTGCATTGTTTAGTCCGCTATTGATACAAGGAGAGCATCTTTTCAGGTGCCAATCTGCACTTTCGTTTTGTGAAAGTCCGATTACAGGCGAAGGAAATTCAAAATAGGGATCGATATCAACATTGTTTACATAATTCTCACGGGGAAAATCGATTGTATTGCCGTTCTGGATATCACAGTTATAAAATTTTAAATTAAAATTACGGCTGATGTTTTTATCAGTGGCAATTGAATTTTCATTATTCCAGAATATTGAATTAACTATTCTCAAGGTGTCTTTGCTTGTTAACAAATCGCCATGATCTGAGAACAGGGCATCATTATTTAATACAGACGAGTTAACAATCGAATAATTCGAATTATTGCTGCATATCGCCGATGACAAATTATTAGATAAAATGCAGTTAATCATCTGGCCCCTGCATTGGGTTAATTCAACACAACTTGCATATTCTGCGCTGTTATTGGAGAAAAGAGAACCGGCAATTGTGAATGCCGAATTGACAAGACTGCAACCGGATGAACCTTCTGAGATATTATTGATTACTGAGCAATCAACCATATTTAGCACTGAATTCTCAGCATAAAGTGCAGCACCTTTATAATCCGACCGATTGTCCTTAAGGATGACATTTCTGAGGGTAACATCAGCATGATTGCAAAGTATACCTGCCCCGTAAGAATCCGGAAAAATATTGCTGTTGCCTTTTACAATGGTAAAACCATCAAGAAGGCATGTGGTATCGGTGTATTCAAACGTTACTGTATTAAAACAATTGTCAGATAAATTCCCGGGTTCACCAATATCACCGCTTAATACAGTCGGGTATTTTTGAATATTTCTTTCATTTCTGTTTGATTCTGTCCCGGAAAACCCTCCATAAAGTTTAACATGATTAATCATTCTGAACGTGGCTTCCCGTATATAATTCAGTCCCTCTGTTCCAGGTTTATAAATTCCTTCAGCTACCCATATCTCATTTGTTTTTACACACTCCCTGGGCAGATTAACAGCATTCTGTATATCACCCATTGCATTTTGCCATGAAGAGCCATCTCCTTGTCCACCGGGTTTTACATAAATGATCCTGCTTCCTGAAGAGATTTGAGGAGGCTGGTCTGATTCAAAAGGTCCGATATCAGGTTTTTCATTTATAATACGAGGTTTTCCTTCAAGATCGGTTTGGCTATATGCAGAAACCAGCAACAATTTATCACCCGCATCAATTAATGGCGAGCATAATGTAACATTCCAGTTAGCTGTAAGGGCATCATGAGTGTTACCGGCAGTAATTGTGGGCTGAATGAAAAGGGGGTCGTCATCAATGTTGTTTAAATAATCAAGACTTGGAATTTTGTATTTATTGCCTCCCTGAACCAGGGAGTTCAGTATTTTAATGGGGCCGGTTCCGTCGAAGTGATTTAGGCCGGTTTGATCCGTATTTTGCCAGAAAACCGAATTACTTATAACGGGACGGGAATCTCCGGTGGTAAAAATGCTTCCGCCTTCATCGAAACTCAGGTTATTTGAAAAAATGCAATTTACCACTTTCGGATTGGATGACTGGCAATATAGTGCACCTCCGTCACCAATTGACCCCGTCTGGTTATTAGCAAAGATCGAATTGATAAAGGAAGGTTGTGAGCTTTGCAGGTTAAAGGCACCTCCGCTGAAATTACCTGCTACTTTATTATTGATGAATCTGCAATTAAGAAAAACAGCATTTGAATAGTTCAGATAACCACATCCGCCAGTTCCATAAGTCTGATTGTTAAAAAAACCGCAATTACTAAAAACGGGATCAGAATCAGTTAAATATATAGCCCCGCCATAGGTGCCGGAACTATTTGAAACAAAAGTAACATTGCGCAAAACGGGGCTGGCATATTTAAATATCATGCCGGATCCCGATTCATAGGCATAGCCTCCTGTAACAGTGAATCCGTCAAGAACACAGGAAGAATCGATAAAGCTTGCGGAAATCACATTTTTTATATTGTCTTGGTGATTGCTTTTTACTCCGACGTTGCCACTTAAAACAGTCACGTTAGTTGTAAGATTTCGTTGTTCAATTGATGTTTCAGTACCCTGAAAGCCACCAATTAATTTTACATGGTTCCTTAATTCAAGAGATGCGTCCTGTATAGTTTCCGTTATTGTCGTATCAGGATAATAGGTTCCTGCTGCCACCCATATTTCAATGCCTTTATTGCAGTCAATAGGAGTGTTAATTGCCTGCTGCAGGCTACCCATGGCATTCTGCCATGATGAACCGTCGCCTGATCCTGATTCTTTTACATATATTTTTACTATTTCTTCTGAAACTGATCCCGCAACCAAAGATTCAAAAGCCCCGATGTCAACCGTTTCATTTATTATTCTTGGATTTCCAAGAAAATCATTCACTATTCCAGCCGGAATGGAATCATTAATGCCTTTATTTATGCAGGGAGAACATGATTTAAGGCTCCAGTCGGCAGTTATCGCATCCGGCTGATGGCCGATTCCTGAAGAAGGATTTTTAAATAGGGGAATTTCGGAAATACACTGTATGTATTTTTCAGGAGGTAAATTCAAAGAGTTCCCGCCTCTTATATTGCAATGAGAAATAAGGGGATCGTATTCTCCGGGGCCTATTTCGTTATATTTTCCATAATTGTTCCAGATAATTGAGTTAATAATTTTCGGGTGAGAATAGAAATAGCAATAGATTCCGCCTGCAGTATAACCAAAATTATTGGTTATGGTGGAGTTTATTATTGTAGGATGCGAATTGATCAGATAGATTCCGCCTGCATAATTTGATATTATACGGCCATCATTATTAGCGATGACTGTATTTACAATGTATATCGGAGAGTGATAACATGTCAGTCCCGTGTTTCGGTTATTGATGATCCGGGAGTTCACTATCATGCCTTTTGATTCTTCAAAGAACATAGCTTCTCCACCTGTACTTCCCACGTAATTATTGGTGATTAAGCAATTATTAAGAACAGGTTCTGATGAATAGAAGTAAAGCGCACCGGCATCCCAATAGGCTTCATTGTTATCAAATGTGCAATTTTCTAATACAGGTTTTGAATTCAGAAAGGACATAGCGCCTCCCCGTCCGGAAAAATTTAATTTAAAGCAGGAATGATTAATTTTTGCATTGCATGAATCACCTAAAAAGCCGGCGCCTTTGCCATAATTATTTTTGCAGTTCACTATAAAGCAGTGATCCATTCTTATTTTATTGAATTTTTTTACCAGAATGGCAGAGCGATCAGATGAGCTTATACAATCCTGTATTCTGCAATAGGTAAAAACGGAACTATCAGCGGTTTCATCCATGTCTGAAAAAGTCAGACCTTTCCAACCGGTTTGTTTGTTAAGTGCTATAAAAAATATTGAATCAGTTTGTGTTCCGGAAGCCGTTAATGAGCCGGATCCATTCACTGTAACGGAGTATGATCCTGAGAACTCAACCACTGTACCGGGAGTAATCAGAACTTTCCCGTTGGATGAAATAGTAACGTCCCCGGTAACAATTACTGTGTCTGACCAGGTTTCAAAGACATTTATTATTCCCTGTTTTTCGCTGGCAGCATTTGCTGAAGTGAAAAAGCAGAGACATATAAAACAATAAATCAGAGTTTTGTGAAACATAGTTTGGGTGTTATTAAAAAGTTTTGCAATAAACATTTTTATAATTGTCATGATAGGTGTTAAATAAAGGTAAAAAATTTTAGACCATATCATAAAAGAATAATGAGATTTTATGATCTAATTCCTAACTTTAAAATAAAACCCACTATGATATCCATAAAATATTTCCCCGCTTTACTGATCACGGTTGCATTTATTGTTTCATGCAGACATCCTGGTGCTTCGACAACTAACAATCAGGAGCCTTCAAAACAGGAATGGGCGCTGGTTGTGCACGGAGGTGCCGGTAACCTGGCTGAAGAAGTACTCAGCGATTCGTTAAATGCACAATACAGAGCCGGTTTGAACGAAGCCCTGCAAGCCGGGAAAGAGGTGCTGCAGAATGGGGGTGTCGCACTTGATGCCGTTGAAACGGTAATCCGCAAACTGGAAGATAACCCCTTGTTTAACGCAGGTAAAGGGGCGGCTTTTGCAAACAGTGGAAAAAATGAAATGGATGCTTCTATTATGGATGGTTCAAACCTTGCAGCAGGAGCAGTGGCATCAGTTACCGATATTAAAAACCCGATAACGGCAGCCCGTGCTGTTATGGAACACTCGGTGCACGTCATGCTATCCGGTGCCGGAGCGTCTGAATTTGCAAAGGAACAAGGACTTGAAATCGTTGATCCTTCCTATTTCTTCACCCAACGGAAATGGGATCAGCTTCAGGAATTAAAGAAAGCAGCCGAACACGGAACGGTGGGATGTGTGGCACTCGACAAAAAAGGTAATCTTGCAGCCGGCACATCAACCGGAGGCATGGCCAATAAAAAATACAACCGAATCGGCGACAGTCCGATAATCGGAGCAGGCACGTATGCCAACAATGCTACCTGCGCCATTTCGTGCACCGGTCACGGTGAATTTTTCATCCGCTATACCGTGGCTCATGACGTTTCTGCTCTTATGGAATACAAAGGGATGACCCTTCAGGATGCAGCTAATCTTGTTATCAAAGAAAAGCTTGTAAAAGCCGGTGGAGAAGGAGGATTAATCGGTGTGGATAAATCGGGTAACATCACAATGACTTATAATACTTCTGGTATGTTCAGGGCATTTGCAACGGCGGACGGGAAGGAAGGGGTTCTTATTTTTGATAAATGATACTGGATACTGGATGCCGGATAGTGCATTGAATAGCCCCGGACTTCAGGCCGGGGGAAGTGATACATAATGAACATCCGGTAAAGCGACTATTAACCGGAGATGACTAAAGCCACCCAAATTAAACACTGAACAAGGAACACCGATTTAAGATTTAAGAAGATTTAAGACCGGATTGGCAATAATCTGAAATGGTTTGTTAAATAGTTATGGAAAATATTCAGCGATTGTACCAGGAGGCCATTAAGTTTGCCGCGGTTAAACATAAAGACCAGAAATTTCCGGGCTATGATGACATTCCCTACCTGGTCCATGTATGCGATGTGGCCATGGAAATACTGGCGATACCGTCACATGCCAACGGTTTTGACACGGGGTACGCCATCCAGGTGGCGCTTTTGCATGACACTATAGAGGATACAGGGACATCATATGAAGAGCTTGCTGTACGATTCGGAAAGGACATTGCGGACGGGGTATCAGCACTGACTAAAAATGAGAACCTGCCAAAAGAACGGCGAATGGCCGACAGTCTCGAACGGATAAAAAAACAAAGGAATGAAGTGTGGGCTGTTAAACTGGCTGATCGCATCACTAATCTCCAACCTCCGCCCAGACACTGGAACAGTCCCAAGAAAAAAGAATATCTCTCAGAGTCAGTCTTCATCCTTGAAAAGCTGAAGCAGGCGAATGAATATCTCGCCGGAAGGTTGAGGAACATGATTGAGGAGTATGAGAAGTTTGTGTGAAGAAAGATGCTGGATACTGGATGCCGGATACTGGATGCCGGATCAATAGACGCGGCCTTCAGGCCATAGTCCGGTCAGATCTTAAATCGTAAATCGTTCAATCGTAAATTTCTGATGGATTTATTTACTGAGTTAGAGGAAAACAGTGAGCAGAAGTTTGAGGTGTACCCGTTGAAGGATGACAGCGAAATATGGTACATGAAGCATTTTCTCAAACAGAAGGAAGCCAATGAATATTTTAATGTTTTTTATAATACCGTTGAATGGCGTCAGGAAAATATTGAAATATACGGCAAAATCCATCCCTATCCCAGGCTGATTGCATGGTTCGGCTATGAGGGACAGGACTATGTGTACTCGGGCTACCGGCGATCGATGAAACAATGGACTCCGGAGCTTCTTTCACTGAAACAGAAAATCGAGACCCTCCTCCCCTGGCATAAATTCAATAGCGTTCTCCTTAATTTATACCGCAACGGAAATGATAAAGTGGCATGGCATGCCGATCATGAAAAGGACACAATTGAAAATCCGCTTATTGCTTCATTAAGCCTGGGCGCTACAAGACGATTCGATATAAAGCACCGCACTGAACCCGGCCTTGAAATGAAGTTTGAGCTTGAAAACGGGTCGCTGATCATCATGAAAGACGCCTTCCAGCATTACTGGATGCACCAGGTGCCGGTGCAAAAGAAGGTGACAGAGGCCAGGATTAATTTAACGTTCAGGAAAATAGGGACAGTATTGGGTAATCGGTAATCGGGTGTTCGGTGTTCGGTCAGTGACAATAGGGACGATAGGGACGATAGGACGATAGGGACGCATCCGGCAGCCGCTTCGGCACTTCGACAAGCTCAGTAACCACAGGCTCAGTCATGCTATTGGCATCCAGTATCCAGTCACCAGTCACCAGTCACCAGTCACCAGTTAGCAATCAACCAGTCACTAATCACAAATCACAAATCACTATTCTGAAACTTTATTGATTTCCGGTTGTTACAAAAATAGCCTCTCTCTAATGAGGGGCAACTGTTATATGAAAGGTAGGATATTTTTACTCCCGGTATTCGTGTTTGTTATGTTTATGTTTTCAGGTTCGCTGAATGCTCAATCGGGCCAGCAGCAGGGTATAGGGACGGGTTCTGAAGCTCCCGGTATAAACAGAACTGAACCGCTGCAATCGGACGTGGATAATCTGCAGAGGCAGTATGATAATGCCCGTAAGGAAACCAAGCAGGCAGAGGATGTGGCAAAAAAAGCACGCGACAATGAACGGGAAATTCAGCAATCTTTAAACGATGCAAAAAGGGCACTGTCCGCCGAGAAAAAAGCAGTAAAGGCCCGGCAGAAGGCTAATAAGGCGATGAGAGAGGCGAATGGGGAGGAATAACCGGGATTTACGATTTTAGATTTACGATTTACGATTAAAGGACTCTATAAAGGTCAATCGTCAATCGTCAATCGGTAAATCGTAAATTACATGGTATAGGCAATTCCCGCATTCCATTTGAATTCGGGGAATGGCTCGATATTGCTTTGTACGGCCTGGGTTCCGAGTATAAAAACGGAAAGCGGGAAATTGACAATATTAAAGGATACCCTCGGTGTTACAAATAATCCGTCGCTGTTACCTTCGTAATTAATGTAGAAAACCTGCAATGACGCATTAAAAAATGTTTTTTTGCCGGTGAGCATATGTGTTCTTTCTGCAATGAGTGTGGCAAAATGGCCTTTGTCTCCCCCGTCCTGCCCGTTATCACTCCAATATGACGCTGTAAGTCCCGAATTCTCCGACAACCTGAACCAGGCCGTAAAGGCAAAGGTAAAATAGCGCTGCACTTTCAGAATTTCTTTATTTCTTTTTGAAGAATCCGATGAAAAGAAGCTGCTGGCATTAAAACCTACTGTAAAAGTGAATTTGTCCCTGTTGACAATCCTGTAGTTAATCCAATTATCAATATACCATGGTTTCAGCTCGAAGCTGTAGGCCAGTCCCGGTTCATAGCTAAACCTGCCTTTTGTAAGCGCAAGGTTTGCTATAATCGCAGGTTTATCCAGGGAAAAAGAAGGAACCGGTGCAATGCCGTCTGAATTGAGCGAAATGATGGCTGCAGCTTTCAGTTTATTTTTGATGCTATCCGATTGATTATACGCCGGTGTTATTAGTATAACCAGGAAAAGGAAAGTCAGAATGTGCTTCATTTGAATCCGTTTAGTGCTTAAAAATAACAAAACTGACTCACATACCCTACATTCATTTTATTCCCAATTCAATAAATCAACAAATCAACAAATCAACAAATCAACAAATAAATGAAGTGGTATATTTGCTTCCAAACTGATTTTTACTATGTCGCTTTTTATTGATGTTATCGATTCGCTGAGCAACCGGGTTAAACAATCGTTTATATCGGTCATTGATTCGGAAAAAAAGGACCAGGAACGGACCATACGAAAGATCTGTGATTTCTGCAGGAGTTATCTCGATTACGGGGAATTGCGCTATGACCGTATGGAAAACGGAATCACGGAGATTGAAGAAATTAATCATCCGACTCCCTTATTGATCATGCTCCTTGCTGTTATGAATGAATCGCTCGATGAAGATGATGTGGCTCTTAAGCAACTGAGACAGTTCTCCGGAACATCAACCGCCTCGGATTTCAGGCATGAACTTGAAGATTTTACCATCATTGGAGAAACCATCACACTGAAAAAATATGAAAACCTGGAACAGGCGGCGGGACTCATAATTGACAAATACACCGATGAAACGACAATAACGGATACATTGTCGAACCTGTACCTGAAAATTGACGACGAAAAATATAACGGCTTATTCCTGAAACTGCTTGAAAAGGCAAAAGAGAAATACACCGCCACCATTGCGCTTGAAAGCCTTACCGGTTTTATCAGTATTAAAGGCCAGGATTACCAGCGGGCGCTTGCGTCATTTTTAGCCATTAAGGATAAGATTGAGGCTGACCGGGAGAATGCCTATTACAATTATAATATGGCATCTACGCTCGATAATATTGCTGCCTGTTACCTGAAACTTGGCGATACTGCCAGGACAATTGAAGCCTGTGACGCTGCGCTTGATTTTGAAATACATGCAGGGGAGGTGAAGGTCGGCAGCCCCGTACTGTACAAGAAAGCCGAGGCTCTGATCATGGCCGGCGATAAAGAAAAAGCCCTTGCCATTGCCCACCAGATCCTCGCCGAATTTCCGGAGGATGAAATGGCGCTGGAGTTGGCGAAGAAGAGTAGGGAGTAAGGAGTAAGGAGCAGGGAGTGGGGAGTAAGGAGAAAGAGTCTGGGCTTTCGGTCACATAGGTCTTATAGGTCACATAGGTCTCATAAATGAACACTGAACAAGGAACACCGAATTAAGATTTAGGAAGATTATCGCAAAGACGGATCAATAATCTCCGGAAACCATGTCCTGAACCAAGAACGCTCATCGTAGGTATTTCCGGCTGAAGCATAATCGCAGAGAACCATGGAAACCGGCCGGGGACCTTCTTCAGCATAGGATTCAGGTAAAAATTCAGCGCTGAATTGCATCCAGATGGAGGGATCGTTACTTTTTACGGGAGTCATGCTCAATATCCCGTTTTTTGTAACAGGTTCTGCAATGGCGTCGGGATTTGGTCCCGGAAGCCTTGAGTCTCTGGCCATCACTATTGGTCCCCTTGTTATCGCAAAATAAGCCGGCTTTCCTTCGAGTTTATGAATTTCCGCAGGCATATCCAGGTTAAGCACTATAACATCACCCTGTTTCCAAACCCTTGTCAGCGAAATAATACCATTTTCATCTTTGGGATCAAATGTATAACCGTTTACTTGAATCGAGATATTTCTGCACCAGGCGGGTTTTCGGATTTGCAGTTTAAATATATATTCATCAGGTACCGAAACGGTAATCTGCACATTACCATCGGCTGGATAATCGGTGACTTCTGTAAGTTTAATTTCCTTTCCGCCAGGCGGAATCAGTGAATAGGTACCCGGAACGAAGAAATTTATCCGTACTCCTTCTGAATAAAACATGTTAATTGCTTTCGGAAACAGAAACAGCGCACGGGGTCCACTCGCCACGCAGCAATTCATTCCCATCCCGCACTGTTCGGTTCCTTTCATGCGTTCACCTGAAAGGGGAGAATATTTTGCCCAGTCACTCCCGTCGGGCAACAGCGAACCGAGCAGTGCATTATAAAACGACTGTTCAATGGCATCGGCATATTTAGCTTCACCGGTAAGCCTGAGAAGCTGGTAGCTCAGTTTAATCCAGGTAACTGTCACACAGGTTTCCTGGTAATGATGAATTGGCAGGGCCTGTAGCCTGTTGCCGCCGAACCAGCACTCCTTTGACGCACCTGAACCGGCAATGTTAATTTCAGTATCGTTTATATTCTGCCATACTTTTTCAACTGCTTCAAGATATTCTGCTTTTCCTGTCAACCGGTAAAGCTCTGTAAGGCCTTCGTAACATGACATCATTTCATAGGCTTTCTGGCCCTGCTCCCAGCCATACCAGTCGCCCGAAGGTGGCGGGAACCGGCTGGCCACATCAACGCCTGCTTTTGATAAAAGCTGCGGGCCATCTGGCGTTTCCCATTCGCGTACAATTTCTTCGGCAAAATCAATATACTTTTTGTTTTTTGTGATACCATACAACAGGCAAATCGGTTCGAGCACAGAAGAAGCGGCCATCCCATGGTGATTGCCGAGTTTTACAATTTTTAGCTGCTTTGATTTCAGTTCGCCTATTAACCCGTCAGCAATTTTACAAGCCGAATTCAAGCATTGTTTGTCGCCGGTGCTATTAAAATAAGAGATCAGGCCGAGCATGCAATATTTCCTTCCCCAGATATCCCAGGCTTCGAGCCTGTGTTCAGGAGTGTAGTTGCCGATATAACCGTCGGCAGACTGTGTGGCAATAAGTCCTTTAACCGCATCTTCAAGATGTTTTTTAAGAACCGGAGATGGTTGATATGCCTCAGCCAGCACTGCCGAGGTCAGCCATTTTCCCCAGAATTCACTTTGCCAGCAGCTGGTTTCACCACGGACCGTAAAAGGATTTACAAGCGTATTCACATCCTGGGCAATGATCCGGTTGTTCAAAACCAGGTTGAGCTTTTCACCGATATATCCGCTGATGGAGCATTCACCGGTGGTAATTAGTTTATCAGCAACTATGTTTTGGCTTTTTAAGGGCAGGGTGCCCACGACAAGACTCAGCAAAAAAAGCAAGCGGTTCATTTTCCTATGTTTTCCGAAATTTAGAATTTTTTAGGCAATTTAACCGGCAAGTGAGTATCTTAGTCTTAAACCAAAGATTAAACGTGATGAGAAAATTTTTCCGGATCCTTCTATACTTTTTTCTTTCTGCCTTGGTTGTGATTGTGCTGATAGTGGCTGTAATTTACCTCAAAATGAAAGTATCAGCCGGAAATGACGCCAAAATAGCCATTGCGCTGGCAGGGCCACAGGTGCAGGTAAAAACGGAGAACGGATTTTTATTCAGGGATCTTAATAAAAACGGGAAGCTTGACATTTATGAAGATAAAAGAAGAAGTACAGACGAAAGGGTAAGTGACCTGATTTCGCAGATGACACTGGAGGAAAAAGCAGGAATGATGTTTGTGCCTCCGGTGAGTATGGGAAAGGACGGATCGATATCAGAAAAGCCATCACTGGATGATATTTTTTCGCTTATGATACCGGGCACATCGGTTATGCTATTCCAAAAGAAAATCAATCATTTTAACATCTTCATCGGCACTGGTAAAAAGCAGATGGCCGAATGGTATAATAATCTTCAGAAACAGGCTGAGAGGACGAGACTCGGGATACCGGTGACCATTGCATCCGACCCGAGAAATCAATACAGTAATAATCCGCTTGCCAGTGCTTTTTCGGGAGATTTTTCAATATGGCCGGAACCGCTTGGACTGGCAGCCATTGGCGACTCGGCGCTGGTTCAGAAATTCGCTGATATTGCCAGGCAGGAATATCTTGCAGTCGGCATCAGGGTGGCCCTTCATCCTATGGCCGACCTGGCCACCGAACCCCGTTGGCCGAGGATCAGCGGAACTTTCGGTGAAGATGCGGGTCTTTCGGCACGCCTTACCTATGCCTACATAAAAGGGTTCCAGGGTGACAGCCTGGGACCGAATAGCGTGGCCTGCATGACAAAGCATTTTTCGGGAGGTGGTCCGCAAAAAGAAGGAATTGATCCTCATTTTCCCATTGCTAAAGGACAAATTTACCCGGGCAATAATTTCAAATATCACCTGATCCCTTTTGAAGCGGCATTTAAGGCAGGTACTGCTGAAATCATGCCGTACTATGGCGTGCCGATGAACATTACCAATGAAAATGTAGGATTTTCGTTCAACAGGGAAATGATTACCGGTTTGCTGAGAGGCCGGTATAAATTCAACGGGATCGTTTGCACCGACTGGGGAATCCTCACCGACACAAGGGCTTTTGGATTCCTTATTCTGAAAGCAAGGGCAAGAGGGATGGAAAATGCAACCCCTGAAGAACGGATGCTTAAGGCTCTTGATGCAGGAGTGGACCAATTTGGCGGTGAAATGGTACCGGAAATGTTGGTTACACTGGTAAATGATAAGAAAGTAAGCGAAAGCCGGATTGACAGTTCAGTGAGAAGAATTCTACGGGTTAAATTCAGACAGGGGTTGTTTGACGATCCGTTTGTGAACGTGCTTCATGCCGTTGAAACTGTCGGAAAGGATGAATACAAAAAAGCAGGGTTAGATGCACAGAGAAAATCGATTGTACTCGTTAAAAACGACAGTACCCTTCCATTAAAAAAGGGGTTAAGGATATACGTTGAAAATATGAATCCTGCAGCGCTTGCCCGTTATGGAGCCACATCGGTGGAAAAAATCAGCGACGCTGATATGGCTATCATCCGCATTAAAGCTCCCGGCCAGGTTTTGGAGGGAATGGGACTGCTGGGCAGGATGTTTAATTCGGGCGACCTGGATTTCAAGGGAAAGGAGAAAACGAA
>DATGXG010000047.1 GCA_035299085.1 Bacteroidales bacterium
TGTCCAACCGGGGCGCTTTCAATGAAGGAATGAAGGAATGAAGGAATGAAAGAATGAAGGAATGAAGGAATGAAGGAATGAAAGGAATGAAGGAATGAAAGGAATGAAGGAATGAAAGAATGAAGAAATGAAGGAAATGCTGTCGATATGGCTGTTATTTGGGACGGTTTTGTTAACCAATGCCCAAGGTACTGATTCATGGCCGGTTTTCAGGGGGAATCGGAATCTTACCGGCTCCTCAGCCATACCGATTCCCAAATCAGCAAAGGTGGCGTGGGTTTCAAAAATGTCAAGTGGTACAAAATCCTCGGCGGTTATAGGCAACAACACGATATTCATCGGATCGGACAATGGTACGCTTTATTGCCTTTCGTTAACCGGCAAAGCAATGTGGACTTTTAAAGTCGCCGATGCCATTGAAGCACCACCTATGTTTTACAACAACAACGTGTACTTTGGAACCATGGGCGGCGAAGTGTATTCATTGAACGCGGCAACAGGCAAACAACGGTGGAAATATGCCACCGAAGGACAAATCTCAGGATCGCCCAGCTATTTCCTTTCGGGAAATGCCGTCAGGATCATTGTCGGAAGTTACGATTATTCATTGCATTGTATTGATGATGCCACCGGTAAGATGCTATGGAACTACACATCGGACAATTACATCAATTGTGCACCGGCAGTATCTTCAAATCTCGCGGTTTTCGGTGGATGCGATGGATTCCTGCACGTGGTGGACCTTATAAAAGGCCAGCTCCGTCATAAGATCAACAGCGGCACCTATATTGCTTCTTCCTGCGCCCTATCAGGAAACCAGGCATTTTTCGGGGATTATGACGGTGGTTTTTATTGTGTTGATTATGCAACAAAGAAAAAAGTCTGGGAGCAAACCGGTGGATCTTTCGTTGGTTCACCTGCTGTTTCAGAAAACAGGGTGGTAATTGGTTCTGAAAACCGGATTGTTTTCTGCTATAATAAAGCCGATGGCAAATTGCTCTGGCAATATAAAACGCTGGGTAAAATTGCAGGATCACCGGTGATATCCGGAAACCATGTGGTGATCACTTCGGGTGACGGAAGATTGTATGTGATCGACCTTTCAACAGGAAAACTGAGCTGGTCTTACGATATGGGCAGCCCTTCGGCCAGCACTCCTGCCATAGTCAAAGGACTGATGGTGGTTGCCGCACAGGACGGACATGTTTTCGGATTTAACCTCAATTTGAAATGACCAGGCTGATATTTGCAGGAGGATTCCTTGGCGCAGGCAAAACTTCCCTGCTTTTTGAAGCCACCGCTATTCTTAAAAAACGGGGATTGACAACAGGTTTAATCACAAACGACCAGGCGACCGACCTTGCCGATACCGTCCTTCTCGGACACCAGGATGTTACTGTGGCTGAGGTCGCCGGAAGCTGTTTTTGCTGCGATTTTAAAGGATTACGAAAGGCAATTGAGAAAACAGGCAAGCCCGAGGTAATCATTGCCGAACCAGTGGGAAGCTGCACCGATCTTTCCGCCACACTCATTAATCCTATCAGGGATATGATGAAAACCGACCTGTCGGTAGGGCCGCTGACTGTACTGGCTGATCCAGCCCGGTTAAAGGCTATTTTTGAAGAAGATGACGATGCCTTGCATCCAGCCGCTGCTTATATCATCAAAAAGCAACTTGAGGAAAGTGATATCATTGCGATTTCTAAAACAGATCTTTATACCGAACGGGAGATTTCAGAGATTTCCGGATTACTCCAAAAGAATTTCCCTGAGAATGAAATCATAACCATCAGTTCAAAAACCAACTCAGGCATAGAATCCTGGTTGGACTGTGTTCTCAGTCGCGACGATGCCGGGAAGCACATCCCCGATATTGATTATGACCGTTATGCACAAGGCGAGGCTGTGCTGGGGTGGCTGAATTGTTTGGCAAGCCTGTCAGGCAATAAAGTGAACTGGGACGATTTTACAGTGAGATTGATGAAGGCACTGGCCGGTGAATTCGACAACAAGAAGCTGCATGTGGGTCATGTAAAAATCATTGTTGAGAACGGCGACCGGTATATTTCGGCAAACCTTACCGGAAAATCAGAAACCCTGACGTCAAGATGGTCGGCTGGAACCGGTGATCGTGCCGAAATGATTTTGAATGCAAGGGTGGAAATGCCCCCGGAAGAATTGCAGAAGTTGTTTGTAAAGGAATTTGAATGGGTGGCTGGTGATACAGTAAAAGTTCATATAAATCGAATCCGGAGTATAAGCCCGGGGTATCCGAAACCCACCTATCGATATAAAAAGTAATGTGCTAATGTGCTAATATGAAAATAATTCACATCATACCCGGATCAGGGGGCAGTTTCTACTGCGGGAACTGCCTGCGTGACAGCAAATATTTTGACGCCCTTCGAAAAATGGGACACGATGTCATTAAAGTGCCCATGTACCTTCCCATTTTTTCGGATGAACATGATATATCCGATGTACCTGTATTTTACGGGGCCATCAGCATTTACCTGAAACAACTATATCCTGTTTTTGAAAAAGCGCCGGCATGGTTCGACAGGTTGTTGAATTCAAAACCTATGCTCAGGCTGGCAGCTTCGATGGCCGGAAGTACAAGGGCTAAAGGCTTGGAAGAAATGACCATTTCGATGCTCGAAGGCGAAAAAGGAAAGCAGCATGAGGAACTCGAAAAAATGACTGACTGGATGCGGGATCATTTCAAACCGGATGTGGTACACCTGTCGAATGCTTTATTGCTGGGACTGGCAAAAAGACTTAAAGAAAAGCTGCAGGTGCCTGTTGTGTGCACGCTGCAGGACGAAGATGTTTGGGTTGATGTGATGACCGATCAAAGTCGGAAAACGGTATGGAACCTGATGGCCGAAAATTCAGCACATGTTGATCTTTTTGTATCGGTTAGCCGCTATTTTGCTGAAGTGGTAATGCAAAAAATGAGCCTGTCGCCTGAGAAAATATCCACCATTCACATCGGCGTTGACCCCGATGATTATATCTATCGTAACGTGGCAGATAAAAAACGGAATATAGGTTATCTCTCAAGAATGTGTCACGAGAATGGAATGGACATACTCGCAGACGCCTTTATTTTGCTTAAAAGACTACCCGGTTATGAGGATGTAAACCTCATATTAACAGGTGGACATACGGGTGATGATAAGGTTTTTCTGAAGGAAATTCAAAAAAAGATAAACCGGAACCGGTTAAATGAGCATGTGGATTTTCATAAGGAATTTGAAGGGGAAGGACGCCGGAAGTTTTTTGAAAAAACAACCCTGTTATGTGTTCCTGTGCGCAATGGTGAAGCATTCGGAATATATATAGCCGAATCCATGGCATCGGGAATACCGGTTGTTCAGCCAGCTTTGGGAGCGTTTCCTGAAATAATACAGAAGACCGGCGGCGGAATCATTTATAAGGAAAATACTCCGGAAGCGTTGATGTCAGCTTTGAAACAGTTGCTGGATAACCCGGATCAATTGCGCCGATTGAGCGACGACGCCAGGAAAGGGGCGGAAATGTATTTGAATATCAATGAACTGGCTAAGGAATTGGTAGGGGTTTATGAGGAATTGGCCAACAACATGCCGTCATTGCGAACACCGGTTCCTACGGTGTGAAGCAATCTGCCAGCAAAGGAAGACCGTCATTCGAAGCTCAACGCTCTGCCTGTTCGGGCAGATTGCTTCTGACCGCAGGAATCGGTCATCGCAATGACGGCTTGAATTATTCATTCCTCAACGCCTGTATTAACGGTTTTTTCAATGTGCTTTTCAGCGGAAAATAAATCCATATCACCCCGCTGATAAAGATTCCCAAAGTAAGTACTGCAATATATCCGCCCTGCAGATCAAACAACGGGGATAACAGCGATGGCAGGATTGCCAGGAAAGCCGCCACAAGGCCTGTTCCCCACCCTGTTACAAGCAGGAACAAATTTTCAATAAATACCATCCTGAAAATGAGTCGACGACCGTAACCCAGAGCCATCATAAGTGCTAATTCACGACGTCGTTCATGCACATTGCGAAGCAGAACAATACCGAGTCCGATTGTGCCGATAATGAAGCCAAGTCCGCTTAGGGCCATAAAAACCGACAGGTACGTATTTTCAACGCTGTTAAATTCAGCCAGACGTTGACTTGCGGGAATTATATCAATTCCGTAATCGGCAAGACTTTGCGACAATATCCCGGCCAGGCTCTCCTGTTTAGACAGAGGCCCGTCAGCCATCATTACCTGTGTTCCGCCCGATGACGGAAAGAGTTTACGGAATACCCTGTCTGATATAAGGATGTGACCCTGAAATATTGAATTGTTCACAGAACCTGCCAGTACCAGGCCGATTTTTTTTCCTGATTCACTGATATAAAAAAGCGTATCACCCGTTTTCCTTTTCAGGCTGTATTGCAGCACAGTCTGGTCGGCAAATGCGGGAAAAGTACTGTCATTCAGATACCTTTCGAGTTCAAGCCATGGATGTTCCTTATTCCCGTATGGTGAATGAGAAAATGAAAATGCCCCGACAGAGTCAAAGGCGGACGGGTTTATTCCCAGGATGGCAGGATGCTGTGCCTGGTTAAGGTTCAGGCAACTGGCGTTATCACCCGACAGTTTTTCAAACTGCAGGAATTTAATGCCTTCAAGGTCGTCAGGATTTTCAGTAATCAGTCTTTCTTTTCCGGTGCTGTCGTTCAGATCGAATAACACGGGACTCATCGTTTCGGCCCACAGTAAATATCCGCCTGTTCCTGATTTTCTTATTTGTTCGGTTCCATAGAAAGTTTTCCTGTAGGCACCGGTGAGAACAATTGTAAAAGTTCCGAGAGCCAACAGGATGATAACGGCTAGACTCCTGCTCTTGTTTCGCTTTACGTTACTGATGGCTAGTTGTGTAACCGACATCGCGGGCAGGTTCCGGTTGTTCTTTTTTCTCCGCAGATGAGGATAATCCGGTGCAATGCCTTTCAATGAAGTAACCAGAGACTGTTTCAGCTTACGCATTGTAACAAATGCCACCGGAACCACTGCAAACAGAGTGCTGGTAAGAATACCCAAAATTAATGTACTTCCTTTCACATGAACGGTCAGCACATTCATTCTCACCATATCCTGCCAGATGGTGTTAATGGCTTCAATCAAAGCCTTATTATAAAATATTCCCACAAGTGCCCCGACAGTGCTTCCCGATAGGATTACGAAACTTGCCTCAACCATTCTCATTCCCGTAATTCTTTTTTGGCTGTAACCTAACGCTGACAGCAGGGCCGTTTCAGCTGACCTTCTATCGAAATGGAGTGAAAAGAGAAGTACGCTTAACAACAAACCGGCCGCAATGACGATGAAGCTCATTCCGAGAAACAGTTCCGTGAAATTGACTGAGTTTTCCGTTGCATTCATACTTTCTTTTCTAACCTGTACGATTTGTATTCCCAAATCTGAGGGCTTTATACTGCTTAGTAACAGGGACGTCAAACGGGTTGCCGGGACATACGCTTCGCGGAATCTCAATGCCGTAGCGGAACCAAAGGAATTCCTCCACATTTTTAAGCCCTGCAAAGAAGACAAAATGACTTTTGGTGTACCCCTGTAATCATCCCAGTACTTTTCATCCTTATCGCGGATTCTTTCCATATCGATGGGTACACCGGCATCCCAGTCACTGCAATTGCCGGCCTCCGAGAGACCCGGAAATTTGGGCATTAGTGTACTGTCGGCCCCGTTATCGTTTTCTACAATTTCTTTTATAAGGAATTGCTGAGTGGTTTCATGGAGCGTGCGCCTGGGACCGATTTGATACCAGGTCAACCTGACCGAATCACCCTTTAAAACACCCAGGTCGTCGGCGGTCCACCGGTTCACCAGTACTTCATTCTCATTCAGTTTACTTCCTGAAATGGCGGAGGAAACTGCGGAAGCAAAAGAGTATGGTGTATGGTTCCCATGCGAGGCAATGTCATTTATAAGGTAGGTGAGAATTTCCTCGTTGGGTATCCCGGCTTTTTTAACTGTATACTGAACAATAGTATCAATAAAAATCCGGTCGGATACCACATCGTAATCCTGGCCTTTATTCCGTAATTTAAGTGACAACCCCATATCCTTTAGGGTCCATACCCGGTTTATGGATTCACTGATCACCTTATTATTTATAGGATTACGGCCTTGTGAAATCAGCAGGATATTAGCCAATCCGGGCAGATTCATTTTATCTCCCAGCACGTCAACGGATGTGAATACATTAAATACAGCAGACTGGCTGTTGGACAGATTGAAACCGCCTGCCTGGTCATCGCTGATTATTGATTTTACCGTGAGCCTGATGGCCACACTGGGGGCAGGTTCTCTTGAAAAGGGAGCGTTTACAGGTATCATGGAAGCACTCTGAACCCTGATGATAAGGTCATCACCTACCTTTAAATTCAACCGGTTTGCTGTGTTGGTGTTTACAAGGGCTTCATCACCGGTAAGGCCGGGTAAAGGCATTGATGATATGGAATTGAACGAACCGTCAATGCCCAGTATCATGGCCTGGTTAACGCGGGCATCGTTTTCAGGATTGAGGGCTATACCTTTCAGCATGAGCATTGGTGAAACGGGGCACTGAAGATCGTTGTTAAGATTCAAAGCAAGTTTACTCTCCATGAATCTCGATCCTCCGATAACCGCATAACTGGTTTTACCAAGCCGTTTATCAACCATTCGTTCAAGGCTGAACTGAATGGAATCGCCTATAATCAGCGCACCCGTCAAAACCGCCGCACTGACAACCATTCCCAGGAAGAGACCTGCATGTTGTTTCCTGTAAAAAAACAGGCTTCGGACAATGAATTTCAACGGATTCATATTCTACAAAAGCCAGTTGAATAAATAACCCATACTTACTATACCCAGGAAAACGATTGCGATAAATACAAGGATTAACCGGGTGTTTATGATTTTCCTGAGCATAATGAACTCCGGCAGACTCAGGGCTGCAATCGACATAATAAATGTCATAGCGGTTCCTGTTGAAATACCGTGATCGGTAAGTGCAAATGCAACGGGAACCACGGCAGCAGAACAGGCATAAAGTGGAATGCCGGCTAAGGCGGCAAGAGGAATATTATACCAGTTTGCACCTGAAAGAACATTCTTTAGCCAGTTTTCAGGGACATAACCATGCAGTAAAGCGCCTGTAATCATACCGGCAAGTACAAAAATCCATATGCGCCCGACTGTTTTCTTAATCGAAATAAAAGCTACTGTGAACCGGTCATTCAATGTCATCGGAAAATGTTCAGGAATTTTTTCATTCCGGAAAGTCAACAGCCAGGCGGGTAAAAACCGTTCCATATTGAGTCTGCCTATCAGCAGTCCTGATGCAATCGCTATGATCAGCCCGAATAACAGATACAGAAGCATGACTTTTATGCCGAATAAACCAGCGAGCATAATGAGGATGATTTCATTTACCAGCGGCGAAGCGATCAGAAAGGTGAAGGTTGTTCCAAGGGGAATGCCGGCTTCAAGAAATCCAATAAATGCAGGAACGGCTGAGCAGGAGCAGAATGGGGTAATCACTCCGGCCAATCCTGCCAGTATCGCAGATACAAATGGATTTCTGTCCTGTACGAATTTCTTTACTTTATAAGCCGGCAGCCAGGTGCGGACAAGTGACAGAATAAAGATCAGCATGAAAAGCAATAATGAGATTTTGAGAAAGGTGGAAATGAAAAAATGTATGGTGCTAGCGGTCGGTTGCGACAGATGTATAAAGCGATATACCAGGGTGACTGCTATTTCATTTCTGAACCAGAACACCATCAGCCAGCAGGGAAAAATCAGCAACACTGCATTTATAGCGGAAAGCGAAGATGTTGTTTTCAGTTTTTCCACGTGCCGTTTTCTGAGATTTTACCATTTACGAGCCTGTAGGTTTTGTCCATGAGGTCCGCCAGGTCAGGTGAATGTGTGACCGTAATGAGTGTAAAAGTCCTTTCAGTTCTGAGCCTGATCAGCATTTCACCCAATGATGCGGCCGAGTCATGGTCAAGTGAGCCGGTGGGTTCATCGCACAGCAGCAGTTCAGGATCATTGATCAGGGCCCTTATAACCGCTGCACGCTGACATTCACCCACCGACATTTCTCCCGGGAGCCGGTTGATTTTGTCGGACAAACCAACAAAGTCGAGCATCTGCAGGGCCTTTTCGGGTGCCAGTTTCTGACAGTTCTTACCCCGGGGAATAACCGGAAGCAATACATTTTCAAGGGTTGTAAGCTGTGGCAAAAGAAGGTGGGTTTGAAAAACAAAGCCTATTTTGATGTTTCTCAGCTCAACCAGTTCGTTTGCCGGCAAATCCCGGGTTGATTTCCCGTTGATCCGCACTTCACCGGTAGTCGGAAAGTCAAGGGTTCCCATCATATTCAGCAAGGTGCTTTTGCCGGATCCCGATGGTCCGACAATGGCCAGCGAACTTCCTTCATCGAGCGTAAGGGTTATATTGTCCAATACGGGCCGGTTACCTTCGTATTGTTTGGTGATGCGGTCTAATTCAAGCTGCATAAACAATTAATATCTAATCCTGACAATATTATGAAATTGTTAGCAAAAAAGCAGCCGGACGCAATGTATGATAAAGCGATGCCTTAAAGAAACGGTATGATTTGTATGATTATTTTTTTATAATGTCGTAAGCAAAGAGGTTATCATCATAACGAACAAAAAGCTTTCCTCCGAATACAACAGGATGGGCCCAATACGGTCCTTTTCCGGTAGCAGGCAATTTGAACTCTCCTGCTTTTTCGAACCCGTTTTGTGATGCCTTTGCCAGTTTAAGAGTTCCCTTTTCATCATACAGGTATACCATACCGTCGGCATAGGTTAATGATCCTGTTCCGGTTGTTTTCCACATCTGTTTACCGGTAAGAAGTTCTATACAGAACCAGCTCCTTGTGCTGGTTCCCGACCCATAAACATAACCGTTGTGGAGCAAAACACCGCCATGATAGCAATCCATAACCTGGTCATTCTGCCATACCGGTTGAACGGAAATACCTGTTCCTGACGGGGCCATTTTTAAGAGCGCGCATCCCTTGTTAACAGTGGTAATAAATACATAGTTGCTATAGGTAACCACATCCGTACAATTAAGGCTGTGCTGGTTCTCATAATCGAATTTCCAGAGAAGCTTACCTGTTTTGGCATCCACACTGTAAAAACAGTTCGAACTGGCACCGATAATCTGGTGAATTCCATTGAAATCACAGGTCACCAATGAATTGTAACCACATTCTCCCGGTATTTCCTTATTGGTCCAGATGGTTTTTCCAGTCATTTTATCCAGGCAAACCTGGTGGGCCAGTTTCCCGGCGGGTCGCACATATAAATTATTTCCGTCAACCAATACCGATTCCGAATAACCGTACATAGGGATTTCAGCCTGGAAATCCTTGGTAAGTTCCCTTGCCCAGATTAATTCACCCGTTTTTGCCTTATAAGCTGCGAGTCGCCCGGCTTCACTCAGGTGGTAAACAACGCCTTTATCATAAGTGGGAGTGCTTCGGGGCCCTTTATAACTGGATGCCCATGAAACCTCCACGTCCCAGGCGGCACCGTTTGGTTTTTTCCAGATTAATTTACCATTCATGTCAAAGGCAAAAATGTAAGTCTGGTTATCTGCCTTGCCTGCCGTATAAATGAGTCCGTCAGCAATGGCAACGGAACTGTATCCCTCGCCAATACCGGTGGCTTTCCAGGCAATAGCCGGTCCGGATGCCGGCCAGGTATTTAAAAGCCCGGTTTCAGCTGAAATATTCTGACGGTCAGAACCGTGAAAACAGGGCCATATTTTTCCTTGTGAATAAACGGCTGATGTGCCTATAATCATAGCAAATAACAATAATCCGGCGGTTTTAAAAATAAAGGTTTTCATTGATATTTTAATTACAGGTGAATTTCATTGTAAGCAGATAAGTATTCGCTTGATTTTCTGATTCGAATGTAAAAGAAATTAAGACATAACCTTCTTATAAAAACCTAAAATATTGTTAAAACATATCGTCCTGTATTAATATGTAATTAATACATCCTTTTTATATATTTATTACATATATTTGCAGCAAATAAGTCCCAATGAAATTTGAATTTGATGAACAAAAGAGTTCAACGAATAAATCAAAACATGGAATCGATTTCATTGAAGCGCAACAAATCTGGAATGATCCCGAGCGAGTTGAAATACCTGCCAGAACAAGCGAAGAACCAAGAATAATGATTATTGGAAGAATCGGTCAGTCGATCCGGGCTGGTATTTATACTATTCGTAATAAAAACATAAGATTGATTTCAGTCAGAAAAGCCAGGAAAGATGAAAAAGAAATATATGAAAGCATCTGAATTTGATGACCTTTTTGAAGCAGGCGAAAGTACGGTTGAATACCTTGATAAAACGCAGTTGAAAAGGCCCGGATTGGAACAAAGGAGAATAACGGTGGATTTCCCGGCATGGATGGTTCACCAGCTTGATAAAGAAGCTATGCGGCTTGGTATTACCAGGCAATCCATTATTAAAATGTGGATATCCGAGAAAATCAGCAGTAAAATCGCCTGACCAATCCCTAGTTCCCTATCCTATACACGGCTTCATCTGTTCTTACCAGGATTGAATTCCGGAGTATAGCCGGAGTGGCATACACTTCACCCGGTAATTTGTTTTCGGCTATAACCTGGAGCGATTTGGCGGCTTTAATAATTAATGTTTCGCCATTCACCGAAATGAAATAAACATTTCCGCCTGCAAAAACAGGTGATGCATTGTATTTCCGTTTCAGTTTCATTGAATAAACTTCACTGCCCGTTTTGGCATCCAGGCAATAGAGCGTGTTGCGGGTGTCGATTGTATAAATCAGGCCATCCTTAATAACCGGTGTGAGCAGTTGAAGAATGGGGGACTTAAATCGCCAAATTACCTTCGTTTTGGTAACATCTCCATTACCAGCAGGATCCACAGCCAATAATTCGCAGTATTTTTCGTCTTCAGGTCCGGTAACAAAGCCGGTGTAAAAATATACGGTTCCGTTCTCTGAGAAGGGCATTGAAATGGTTGAATCCTCACCCTGCACCACCCTCCAGACTTCCTTCCCCGTTAACGGATTGTAGGCTATGCAAACGGCAGAACCGTTTGATATCAGTAAATCCAGTCCATTCACATTTACAATTATCGGGGTAATATAGGCTTTTCTTCCTATAGGCTCCAATGGCTCATACACCTCTGCAGGCCGGTCGGTCTTCCATACCGTTTCGCCGGTCGTTTTATTCAGAGCAACGAGGTATTGAACATCGACCCCTTCGACATGAAGGATGAGCAGGTTTTTATAGAGAATAGGTGAAGCGCCCGCTCCCTGCACATGATCACAATTCAGGTCAGTTCTTTTCCATTTAACTTTTCCGTTCTTTGTATCAATACACGCTGTACCGTAAGTTCCGAAGGTCATATAAACAAAACCATCCTCAATACAGGGTGTCGGAGTTGCATAGGTGTTGATTGAATGCTTTCCATAGACAGAATCCGGCTGAAACAGGTCTATCCTGTAAATCAATTTCCCCGTGTTGAAATCAAGGCATAATCCCCACATATTTTTACCGTCTTCACTGGCAGAAGTCAACCACACCTGGTCACCGTAAACAACAGGTGACGACCATCCTTTACCCTCAATGTCCGATTTCCATTTTATATGGGTTGAATCGTTCCAGAGAATGGGCACATCACGCGCTTCAGAAATTCCATCCAGGTTACTTCCCCGAAAATGTGTCCAGTCTGCTTGTTGTGAACTGACTTTGGGAATAGCCAAAATGAATAAGCTAACGAACAGGGAAATTATAAATGGCCTCATAGGTAATTGTATTATTCAGTGCAAATACAATTACTAATATAGCGGAAATTATAATGCTATAAGGACACCCTTCCCATTTCCTCACCTCCTGCTTCTTACCTGTTGATTAACTTAGCGCTACCTGCTGAATACCGATCACCTGCAGGTCTGATTTTTGAAGCGGCGGTTTCGATTTCACGCAGATCTTCGGATGAAAATTCAACAGAGGCTGCACCCAGATTCTCTTCTAAACGTTCCATTTTTGTAGTCCCGGGAATCGGCACCATCCAGGGTTTCTGCGCCAGTATCCAGGCAATGGCAACCTGTGCCGGAGTGACCTTTTTGCGACCTGCCACATCACGGATTAAATCAACAAATACCAGGTTAGCTTTAAGGTTTTCGGGACTCAGGCGGGGAACTGTACTGCGGAAATCCTTAGAATCAAAAGTCGTGCTTTCATTCATTTTCCCGGTCAAAAAACCTTTTCCAAGCGGGCTGAAAGGCACAAAACCAATTCCGAGCTCTTCAAGCACAGGAAGGATTTCATTCTCCGGCTCACGCCACCATAAAGAGTATTCGCTCTGAAGAGCAGTAACAGGGCAAACACTATGGGCACGACGAATAATATTCACGCCGGCTTCTGACAATCCAAAATGCTTCACTTTGCCCTCTTTTATAAGATCTTTCACTGTGCCTGCAACCTCTTCAATGGGAACGGCAGGATCAACGCGGTGCTGGTAGAACAAATCGATGCAATTGATCCGTAAACGTTTCAGTGATGCTTCGGCTACTCTTCTTATCTGTTCGGGGCGACTATTAAGTCCTTCTCCGCCGATATTGAAACCGAATTTGGTGGCGATGACAACCTTACCCTTAGAAGGCTCCAGTGCTTCGCCAACGAGCTCTTCATTAATGTAAGGTCCGTATACTTCGGCCGTATCAAAAAAAGTAACACCCGATTCATAAGCCTTCCGGATCAGGTCGATGGATTGCTGTTTATCGGCTACAACGCCATAGCCGAAACTCATTCCCATACATCCCAGGCCAATTTCGGAAACTTCTAAACCGTTACCCAACATTCTTTTTTTCATAATTTGAATTTTTTTATGTTTTCCAAATGCTTATACATTTAATCCCGCTTCATAAGCCTGCTTCATAGTGGGCTTGTTTTTTATTTCGCCTTTATTCCATGCTGAAGTTCCATATATAACACCTTTTTCAACCGGATTATCCAGGCAGTCGGTAAATCCGCGAAAACCTTCGAGTGTCCTTTCCATTGCTGAATGATTTGAATCGGCAGCAGCTACAATAAAATAGAACTCCTTGTTGCTGATTCGCGTGTACCCGGCACAGGTTCTGTCGATCAGCGTTTTCATCCGGCCGCACATCGAATAAAAATATACCGGAGTTGCCATAACAATTACATCAGCCGTTTCCAGTTTTTCAAGAATATCAGTCATATCGTCCTTTTGCGAACACCCTTCTTTCTTAAGACAATAACCACAACCTGTACAATAATTAATGTTCTTATCGTTAAGAACAATCTTTTCAGCATTATGTCCGGAATCAACAGCACCGGAAATAAACTGATCACAAAGGAGGTCTGAATTTCCGCCTTTGCGCGGACTTGATGAAATAACAACAATGCTTTTCTTCATACTGGTATTTAATTAGATTCCTGGTATAAAAATTACCAAAATTTCAGGTACAAAATTGGTTTGAATAATCAGTCCCATGATTATCTGTTTTACTGTTTCTATTACCTGATTTACTGGTAATGACTGTGATGACGTTTTAATAATAAAACAAAGTATACCTTTGACCACAAATCATATGATTCATGAAAGAGAAAAACATGATCAGAAGCATTTCGGAATATAATGACAGCATGGGTGCAGAAACGCTCAACCCGCTGATCAGCATGGTGGATTATTCAAAAGCTCCCCCTCCCAAATCAGGTGAACAGGTTAAAATGTCCTTCGACTTTTACTTTATAGCACTGAAGGAAATAAAATGCGGCAATATCAAATATGGCTGCAATTATTATGATTACCAGGAAGGAACACTGGTGTTCATTGGCCCGGGACAAGTCCTGACCGTTGAGAATTATGTAAACGCTCCCCGTCCTAAAGGGAAAGCCCTGTTATTCCACCCGGATCTCATTCGAGGAACTTCTCTGGGTCATACTATGAAGAACTATACTTTCTTTTCCTATGAAGTGCATGAAGCCCTTCATCTTTCAGAAAAGGAACGACAGGTAATTAATAACTGCTTTGCGAATATTGAGGCTGAGTTGATGCACACAATTGATAAGCACAGCAAAACCATGATCATTTCAAATATAGAACTCCTGCTGAATTACAGTGTGCGGTTTTACGACAGGCAATTCATAACCCGTACCGTTGTCAACCAGGATATACTTATCCGGTTTGAAAAGCTGCTGGATGAATATTTCAATACAGATAAGCCGCGTTCGCTTGGTTTGCCCTCAGTGAAATATTGTGCCGATAAATTGCATCTTTCTGCCAATTACTTCGGTGACCTTATTAAGAAGGAAACCGGTAAATCACCTCTAGATCATATTCAATTCAAAATAGCCGATATTGCAAAGGACAGGATTATGGACGGCAGGCAGTCAGCCAGCGAAATAGCCTATGAACTCGGATTCAAAAACCCGCAGCATTTCAGCAGGATGTTTAAGCAAATTGTAGGAATGACACCATTGGGATATAGGGGGATGAATTAACCGGTATTCGGTGTTATACTAAATGAAAAATCTAAAATTAATATGTAATAAATATATTCTTTTTATATATTTATTACATATATTTGTACCAAAATAGTCTCAATGAAATTTGAATTTGAAGAACAAAAAAGTTCAAAGAATAAATCAAAACATGGAATAGATTTCATTGAAGCGCAACAAATCTGGAATGATCCGGAGCGAGTTGAAATACCTGCCAGAACAACCGAAGAACCACGAATAATGATTATCGGAAGAATCGGTCAGTCGATCTGGGCTGGTATTTATACTATTCGTAATAAAAACATAAGATTGATATCAGTCAGAAAAGCCAGGAAAGATGAAAAAGAAATATATGAAAGCATCTGAGTTTGATGACCTTTTTGAAGCAGGCGAGAGTACGGTTGAATATCTGGAAAAAACGCAGTTAAAAAGGCCCGGTTTGGAACAAAGAAGAATAACGGTGGACTTCCCCGCATGGATGGTTCACCAGCTTGATAAAGAAGCTATGCGGCTTGGTATTACCAGGCAATCCATAATTAAAATGTGGATATCCGAGAAAATCAGCAGTAAAATCGCCTGAGATATCTGTAGAAGTTATACCTTCCCATTTAACGTACTTTTCCAAATACCCTCAACCATTATGGCTTCATCTTCACCTGGCCATGGAGGCATTGTAACTCCTATGGCAGAAAGTGGTTCATACCCAAAACTTCTGAACTGAAAACGGGTACCTAAAGGAATGGTGATACAAATATCGGGATAGAGGTCTACTATTTCTTCAATTTCATTGAGCTTTCTCCACATCTGGCCCCTTCCGGCGATTATGTACCAAATTTCTTCAACTGTTCTGTGAGTAACCGCTTTCGATATTTGATTCGGTGGCAATTCAAAATGCGCCATACCTCCACCCTTTAATCCTAAAAGAATTCTTACATCTGAACCATCGGGAGCTATGGCATCTAAATTTGCCGGCAAAAGCTTAGTTTCAAATTTGTTCATTTTGATCCTTTTTGAATAGTACCATTACACCGGCGGATTGGCTTCGTATGAAGTAGTACCCACCTGGCAATGGAAGTGGTTGCTGTGGGCCGAACGCAGGCTTGCATCAGGGTGATCAGGATGAATAATAAAACTGGATGGAATAGCCACACCATCCTGAATCACTCGTGCATCCAGGTCACTTCCGGTTTTTGCCGCTTCGTAATAATTGGAAGTATCGCTCATTTGGGTAACGATATAGCGGTGCACCTCTTTAAACAGCGTATATCCAAATCCATCGGATGAAGAAAGGCGGTAATAGATTTTCCCTCCGTTTATTTTTGCAGGCTTACTGCCCCAATCTCTTTGTACAAAAACTTCAAAAGCAGTTCCATTATAAGTTCCTTTCAGTCCACCAAGATCTAATGCCCGTCCCGTATTGTGACAATCGAACTGCGCACCGCTGCCATGGCCAATGCCCATGTGATACAACGTGTCAACGCCATAGGTGTTCTTCAGCCATTTAGTAAACTTGTACAGAAAAACAACCATGCGGGGATCAAGGTTGTTGAGATTTGGCAATAATATGCCACCAGTTGCTGTATTCATGTACTTGATTTCAACTCCATTGATAACGGATGGTTTTACTGTATAAGTTCTTGGCACATCATGTGTTTCGGTTACTTCCTGATCCGGCTGATCTTTTATTTTTTTCATCCACTTCCTTGTAGAAGAAACCTTTAGAGAAGCATTAAAAGGAGGTGCATCCAGTGTTATGCCTGAAGATGAATTTGCGGCGAGCGTTTGTAAAATATCGCGGGCCCGGGTCAATGTTAAAGTTCTTACCGGCAGAGCATCGGATAAGTAATTATTCAAATCGGCATCACTCAAAACCGTTTGTCCGAAAGCATAATATGTATAGGACTGGCTGGTTGCAAGAGGAGTTTCAAAGAGTGCAGCTTCTTCATTTCTGCGGTTAACAAGCCCCTGCAAATCAACCAGCTTCCCGTTAATTCTGCCTTTTGTCCATTTTCTTATTTCTAAGGGAACATCGCTATATTTCCCGGCATTCAACCGCTTTAATAAAGTCGACTGTAAAAAATTTGCGTCTCCGACATTGTATGTAAAACTTGCCAGGGAATCTATCTGGTTTTGGTTCAAATCAACATTAACATTTTTCCGGATGGTTTGCATATGTTTATTTACTTCATCCCGCAATAATTCCAAAGCTTTTGTTTCCGTGATGCCATTCGTAAACACTTTTTCAGTTTCATCACCATTGCAATTGCCTTGATGAATAAGCGTTCCGTAACCAATTGTGCAATGTCCCACAGGGTCGTTGTACATTTTGCTAAAGAAGCCTTCATATTTTTTTATAAGGTCAACACCCTGCGCGGATATATTCCATGATTTTTCTGCAGTAAAGGTTTTGGCAACGGATGTACCGGCAGGCCAGTAAACAATTTGAATCCGTCCATCCCAGGCAGAACTGACTCTCACTTCACGTTCAAACTTTACAAGAAAATCGGAAAATTTTTCATTGTAGGCAGTTCCTGATGCAGGATCCACAACGGTTATAGTGGTTCCATCGGCAGTGCCATCCCCATTGATGGCAGTCAAAATGCGGGCATGGATTCCAAAATTTGCATCCGAACCCTCGGCTGTCGTGATCCAAATCGGTCCATTGTTTTTTAACAAGCGTTCCCAGCCTCCAATAGATAGGCTTTGAGGGTATTCAAATAAAAAACCGGCGGCATTCAGAAAAGGAATTTTTTCCTCGGAAGTCAGCCCCTGGTTATTTTTATACTTGCTTAAATAATAGGCCCCAATGCCCCCAACGGCCGTTTCAATGGACAGAGATTGCTGACGCTTCCATGAAATCATCATTGTAGTGACAGTGGCCCAGCAAACCATGCTGGATGGTTGCCTTATAGGACTCACAATTCCCGGAACACGGTAAAAAACAGCATCAAATGACCGGGCGATTGTATCGGTTAATGACGATGCATGAGAAATATTTTTATTTTTTCCGGCAGCAGTGATCAGCTGATCCATTTCAATAAAACGATTTTCCATACTGTTTGTCTTTTATGAAGGTTTTTATCCCCATCGGGTTGTATTGATACTTCTTATTTTATTTGCATCCTCCAGCGCTTTTAAAAGCGTTTTTATTTCATCCTTAACGAGGCTGATCGACTTGTCGATTAAAGGCTGCGATGAAGGATTGGTATAGACAGCAATGGCATTATCGATAATTGCTTTTGTCGCTGGATCGGTAAGAATAGGCACGTAATCCCACACTTTCTGAAAATACACCGATATGGGTGTATTTTTATTTGCCACAGCATCCAGAATATTTTCCACCGATTGTTTTACAGCCTGTTGAATGATTTCCAGGTTATTGACATGATTACCCGCATTCCATTCCAGCGTGGTATCGCCGGAAAGACTCCATGACATGCCTTTGTTATTTTTTACGGGAACACCTTTTTTCCCATTGCTCTGGTATGTATTTAAAAAATCGTGAATGGCTTTGGCTGCAAGACCTGCAATTTGTTTCCGGCCACCATGGTCCGTGTCTTCCATAATTCCTTTCAGCACTCTGTAAAAAACATGGACTGGGACGGTATCATCCAGATTCAAATGCTTGCCCGCAAGGTACCAATGGGTTTCCGTCACTTCATATTTGGCCAGTTCCTTTTTAACTTCAGATAAAGCAAGAGCACCTGCTGCAACTTTTTCGAATAGTTTATCACCCGCATCATTTATTTTACCATTGGTGATTACATTGTCAATGAATTTATTCATGACAATTTCCTTATTGATTAAATGCCCTGCCGAAAAAGCATCGGTCAGAAAATGATCGCCAAATGCGTTAATAGGATACACCTGGTCGAAAGGCATTCCACTTCTTGCGGCATCTATTGCTTGTTTATGATAGTATTCCCACTCGGTCCTGTTATTTTTTTGTGCGGAAGAAACTCCGGCAGGTGGCGGAGCAAAATGTGAATTATTCAGCAAAGCTAGATCGATATAGCGCCTTCCTATTCCAATTGTATTGTCTCCCCAGTCTTTATTCGGAACACCTTCAATATATCTTCCCAGGTGCAGGACAGTGCTCCTGTAATGTGCTTCGTCCTTCTCAACCAGTTTCTTAACTCGTAACAATTCCGAAGCAGGAGCCTTTTTAAAATCTTCGTACTTGTCATATAAATCTCCCATTGTAATAATTTGCCCATAAGTGAAGGCAACCGTGTTGATGTTGAATGTCGTGGAAGGCTGCAGGGCCGCAACATTTGCCAACGGACCGGAATGCGCGTTATCAATAAATTCTCCGAACAAAGCATGTTCTCCGGTATCGTAAAAAGGATGACTGAAGTTGTCAATTATACTTTGTGCATTTGCAATAGCGGACATGGCAAACAATGTAGCTTCTGCATTTCTTCGGTTAACGAGCACGGGCAGATCAACCAACTTCCCTTCTTTTTTCGCCTTCGTCCATTTCTTAATTTCCGAAGGAACGTCTTCATACCTTTTTTGATTCAGCACTTTTAAAAGAGTGGAGTCATTGAAATTACCGCTGCCTACATTGTATGTGAAACTGACCAATGCATCTACCTGGTTCTGGTTCAATTCAACTTTTACATGATCATTAATCGTATCTTCAAATTGCTTTATTTTCTGCATTAATAAATCGGTTGCCTTATCCTCGGAAATACCCTCTTTAAATTGGTTTTCCGATTCTTCTCCATTGCATGACCCCTGATGCAGCAGTGTACCATAACCAATTGTGCAGTTACCGGCAGGATCGTTATACATTTGTGAACGAAAGCCTTCAAGTTTTTTAATGAGATCAATACCGTGCTTCGAGGTTTTCCATGGACGGGAAGTATCGGCTTCAAGACTCCTTGACACAGTAAGCGATTGCAGAGTGCTTACGGGAAGAACCGTAGTGGCCATGGAATTATAAAGACTTTGCGCAAAGTTTAACTCGTCCGAACTGATCGTCAGTGATCGCTGACCCTGGATTACCGGTGAGCTGTCTTTCACAAAATCAAAATTTTCAAAATTGATTGACGAAACATAGGATGACAGAAGGGGTATTTTACCAAAGACCGATTTTACCGTATCATTCATCAGGTTGACGGTTCTCCGATAAGCCCCAGTTACGGATGTTTCAAAATTTTGTCCGCTTTTCCATGCACTCCAGAAGAAAAACATGGTTGGCTCAGGCAAATAATTATTCCTGATTGCGCCTGAGGAAACTTTGGCTCCTGCATCCAACCATGCTTTATTCAAAGTTGATCCCACACAGTTCATCATATATACACTGCGTATATTCAAAGGTGCACCATTGGCTGTTTTAATACTGGCGATCTTTCCTTCATCGACACCATCACCGTCTGAAAGTGCAATGTATTTGTCGGAACCGTGGGTGAGTATAAAGAGGTCAATGATATTTTTCTCTTTCGAAAGTCTGATAAGTGTGTCTTCTAATTGCTGAAAAGTGGCTGATCCATTTCTCAGCACAATCACATCTCCAAACAAAGCGGGTTTGGCAGATGAATACCTGTTAATGGTGAGTTCAGCCGTTTCAAGCAAATTATCCGTAAGACTTTTGAATTTTTCATTGAGGTAACCTGCTACTTTTTGTTTAATGATCTCCGGCACAGAATTCACGTGCAGGGCAACCAGCAATTTGTCGACCAGTTGCGGAAGACCTAAATCAACCCCGCCATTTTCCATGAGTACAACAAGCACGCGATTTTGTACAGTAAAAGGTGCTGACCACTCAAAGGATTTAGAAATGGAATAACTGTTGTCCCCGGACGGCCCGGGCGCATGGGTCAGCGCGTTCTGATGTCTCTTTTTGGTACGGGTGAATTGCTCGAGGTATTCATCCATTTCAATAAATCGATTTTCCACGTCACCTGTATTAATTGGTTATTAGATTCTATGCCAGCCATTTTATTACCTGGTTTACTATACTGGCAGTCATCATTACTCCAAAATTGTTTGTTCCTGATGAATTTGTGATGGAGCCATTATGTATTCCCACAAGGATTTTCTCTCCTTTACTATTGTCATTCTTCCAGATCGGAGACCCGGATTGCCCTTCGCCGGTATCCATCGTATGCAAAAAGACAGGATCATCATTGGGGAAAGCCTGGATCATTCCCATAGCTCTCCATTGTTTTCCCAACTGGGTATTGGGAAGGTCATGCGGGTAGCCTGCTGTTTCTACAGGTACACCTTTAATAATGTCGGGAACGAGCGTGGTCATATGCGTGTTTCCCCCTGTAGCCGGGTCACCGAAATGCCCTAAGGGTTGATTATTAAGTAAACCGAATTTTTTGAATCCGATATCTTCATTCAGCACAATGACAGCAAAGTCATTATGCCTGTTATTTACGTTTTGAGCAGATGACCATGCCGGAAGAATTAAATACTTTGTCGTGATATAAGACCCGAATGGCTCATTTCCCACACCGTTGGATCCTGGCGTTATTTTTACTTTGACTGCCTTTTGCCATTCGTGCTTATTGGTTCCTCTTGTGTCGATAAAATTTTCCACCACATGGGCAGCCGTCAGAATATGACGGGGACCTATGAGCAAGCCGGTTCCCGGAACAAAGGCTATTTCATTGCCCGTATCAGGATGTTTGAAGGTCGGTTCTATTTTGCATATCCAACGGAAAGGTATGGCAGCAGTATCGTTTACGACCGTTCGATCATCCGGCTGATTGACATTTTTACCCAACGATAAACCGGACTGCTCATTGTTTCCATCATCCAGGATGGCAGTTGGGTTTATATCCTCACTTTGAGATTTTGAAGCTTCTCTGGCATCATCCGCCATTTTTTTTGCATTGTCGACAATGGAATGTTGAATGTCGCTGGCTTTTTGCCTGATTTCATCCATATCCTGAATAAACTCTTCATTGCCGGTTTTAAGATCAGGAACAACTTTATTGCCGGTTGTATTCTTTATCTTGTTTTTGCTTTCTTCCTCATAATCGAATAACCGGTCAAAATCGGAAAAACGGTTATCCAGTTCCATGGTTCCCATGTCATACGCATTGGCATATTGCATACTTTGTGCAATGCGGTCAAATATGGCATGTTCATTTTTAAATTCAGGTTGTGGCGTCTCTTCACTTTGCTTTTTTGAAGTTGTTTGCGGAGGGCGGGAATTGGGGTTATTCAATTGATCGCGGGTAACTGTTTGCCGGGTTACCGGGTCATAAAGTTTTTCCCCGTTCAGAATGGATTTCATATCAGCCAGCAATTCATCTTCCGATATTTTAGGCTTCTTTTCCTCGTCAACATACACGACAGCCACCGGTTCTTCAGCAGATGTTGCGGAAGCATAAACAGGAGCGGCTGTACTTTCTGAATTATTGCCTTCCCTGAGGGGATTCAACACATCCACCTGAAGATCGCTTACCGGATTGCTTTCAACCGGCGGGACCATTTCAAAAGAAACATCGGTTATATCCGCTGGTTGCCAGCCGGTTGAAGCCATGCTTTTGGAAACCACATACTCTTCAAACCGGGGTTCTTCAACAGAACTTTGTACCACATATTCTTCAAGGGGCTTTGTATCCTGAACAAGTACTTCGCCATTGTCAAAACTTTTTGATACAACAAGAGCCTTGTTTTTATGATGATGAAATCTGTCATGAAACTTATATGTTCTTTCCTGCGGAGGTTTGCCATAGTAAGTGGCTATCATGTCGTCATACGAAGTGACTTTTTTTCTTGTCTTCTTCATAACTGGTTGCAATTAGACTTTAATGTTTAATTTCATAATGGCAAATGGATCAAACGTTATCACAAGTTCATTGGTATTGCTGATGCCATGGGATTTGTCAAGCTGTATTTCAATTTTATCTTCGCCGTGGGACCTGACTTCAGCCAACGCCTGATTCACCACCGCCACCGGTTTGAATTTCGGATCTACTGCAAGGTTTTTTCCGGATACAACCAGGATCGGTTTTTTATTATCATCCACTGAAAGGCTAACTGATTTTACAATGGGTGGATTTGTATTTCTTCTCGATTTCTGGATTTGGTTGGCTAGCCGGGTATAATCAATTGTGTTGTCAGAGGCTTTACCCAGGTCGACTTGTTTGTTTTCGATTTGTTTAATGTCGTCAACTGACGTAACACCCATTTTCCGCAGCTGCTTTTTAGTTTTTTTGTCGACATCAATATCATCTATATTGATATCCTTTTTCAATCCCGGTATCTTACTCGTAGCTCTCACCTGCTGATCCGTGATGGAACCTAATTGTATGGTCACTTTCGATGCACCTGTTTGTCCGGGTTGGGCAGTTACAAACTTTACCTGCTCACCATCGTAAGTGGGGAAAATATTGATGTCCATCGCCATGTCCTTTACCGTATAGGTTAAAGGTTTGTTGATGGCTTTAATGGCAAGCGTTTCCCTTGTTTTGTCGAGCTCAACCACAAGAGAGTCGACAAAATCTTCCAGGTTCCATGCAGTATTTTCAGTTGCCATCAGTATCGTTTATTTTTTTCATATTCAACGAAATGCTGTGATACAACGGCCGAAATGTAGTAGGCACCCTGTATATCGGCGGCACACTTCCAATCCTTATTTTTCCGTTTTCATCCGTGAAAACATCCAGCTCGATTGGCGTGCTTACATCGAAAGCATATATGTAGGAATGAATACCCTGATCATCGGTATAGATCTCTCCATTTATATCGATAATGCTTTCGATCATTTTGCTTAATGGTATAAAGGCTTCATCCATTTGGATTGTTTTTTTTCTTTTCCTGAACCGGCGTAAGCATTACCTTTTCATTGAAGTCAATAGCAAATCCCTGGAAAGAATATTCGGACGAGGGTTTGCCGGTTTCTTCCTTTTCATCACTGTCCCAGGCCTCGCTATAGGATTGCGAATACGTGTCGTACATAATTAATTCGATTTAATGCCAATGATTCGTGCAGAAACAGGAAGCGGAAACTGGATGGTTTCCTCCTCCACTTCCGTAACCACACCGGATTCATTGATGGTTTTTACTTTATTGAGTTTGCACGAAAAAAGCTTCAGCACCGGCCCTACCCATATCATTCCCCGCTGAGAAGCCTTACCTTTGAGTTTTGCATGGTAAATACATTCAGACGCGTTGTTTTTCATGAACATTGCATTTTTCAACGGGTCCAATTTCTCACCGGGCAAAACGGGTTGTTTATCCCAAAGAGTGCACAGCTTATTGAGCTCGTCCATACTGATTTCCAATCCGCCTTTCATGCGGCCTTCCTGCTTATCGGTGAGGCTTTCCTTATCATCCGCGCCTTTCAACATTTTTGTAGGCATCAAACCATTGGAATCATGATTGGCAGTAAGCCTGAAATCATATTTCAATGTCGCATCCAATTCCCACATGTATTTTTTTTGATCGGGATTTTTTTGATTGATCGAATCCAGCAGCGGAGATTCCCATATTTTGTTCCAGAAAGCCCTGTATGTTTTCATGTCGGTAAGTTCACGTTCCTCCGATGCGGGCTTGCCCTGCTCTTTCAAAAAATAATTTCCTGCAAAAACAATCTCGGTTGAACCCAGCGCTTTTATTTCTTTTCCATTTTTGTTTAGCCATCTTATTTCTGTAAATACCATTAAGTTCGTGTTCAGAGGCAGTACGGCAATTTCTTCTTTTGAAAAACTGAAGGACAACATCGTGCCGGCAGCCACGTTTTTTTGCCTGAATTTTTTTTCCATCAAAGGCTTTGCGCCTTCGGCTTCCTTGAAATAAAATGTAATAATGGCCTTTGGTAACGGAGATTTCGGGGCAGGCTCAGGTGCATTCAATTTTATTCTTAAAGTAACCGGATTGTTTTTGCTATACACTGTCCTTTTCAATCCGCTCCAATCCGAAAGATTTCCTGTTTCAAAAGAAACCACGGTGCTGGTGCTGAGTGATGCAGACATGTATGGGTAATCGGATGAATCAATGCTTAAGGAAGAGGCTTTTGCCGTTTCCGGCCACGGGTTGAACTGAGCGTCTGAAGCCTGCTGTAACAGGGCTGCCAATTGTGCTTTTGCGGCATTTGCCTGTTCACTTTGGCTTTGTAGAAGCTGCTCAAGGATTCTCCGTTTGTTGGTATCGGCAAGCAGATCGGTTATAAGCTTGTTGTTTTGGGCCTGTTTTTGCAGTTTTTGCTGGTTGACTGCCGTGAGCAACTGTGGCAATACCTGAAGTACCGGTCCGGCAAGAGTACCAATCAACGCATCGTCAATACCAAAAATAAAGGGGTGGGAGAATTCCTCCTGTTCTGCACTTACAAAACGGTTGTCATTCCCATTGACTGAAAGCGAAAGAGACTTAGCACCACTTTTTGAAGCGTCATTTCCGGTAGCCGGCTTGGCGTCGGGGGTTGAAGTTGGTGTCGTCCCGGTAAGTGCAGGCAATCCATGCAGCAACACATTCAGAATTGTGTTCCACGAACCTGCAGGCAGCAATTTTGTCAATGGATTTGCTTCTCCATTCACTTTACCCGATCCGTTTTGAGCACCGGCTAACAAATCCTGCACAACAGGAGCCAGCGTTTTTATGATATTCAGGATATCTAAGGATTGGGGAGATGAATAATTGCCATTGTTTTTTGACATGTCAACAAAGCGGCAATCTTTAAAATTCATATCTGAACTCGTTGTATCACCTGTCATAGCCTCTGCATTTATTAATGAAAGCGATAGTAAATAATCAATGCCAATCGTATTTTTCAATCCTACCGGAACTTTCACCATGCGGGAAAAAGCCGGTGATTTCCCTTCGGCATTTTTATAACTGAATAGCTGGGCATAGCAATTATCCCTGTCAAAATAGGAGGAGGGGATCAGTATCTCCTTACTGGTATTCAAAAGATAATCCCCACGGTCCTCATGATGCAATGGTGTGCTGTGTCCGACTTCGTCAATCCATTTCAATCCATTTGTCTCAGCAAAGCTTTTTCCCACTTTAATGCGATAGAATGGATTGGTACCTGTATCAACCCGGAACCTTGCTCCTTTTTTTTCAAAGGCAATAAATTCAAGAATGGCTAGAGCCATATTTCTTTAATTTATTTTACTCCGGCCGGTACACCTCCAGCGGGTAACTGGCCCTGTTGCGGTTTCAGTGCAGCCACACCCCCATCGGCATACATATTTGCAAAATTGTCAAGCTTAAAGTAATCGGTCTTGAATTTAATATTTACGTGACCTTTGAGTGTTGCAGACAGGTCGTCCGTTGCCTTTTTATCTGAGGAGTTCACCTGAATATTGGTATTGGTCATATTCATGCTGCCGCTTGGACCGCCGAATATTGATCCCATCAATCCCCCGCCATATTCCAGGTCAACCGATGTGACATTCACGTTCTGATCGTCGTGATGCGCCTTACTTTCTCTCGTGGCATGCATGGTGAATTCGACAGCGGCATCAATTTCGCCTTTTTCCACTACCAGTCTGGTCACGCCCATCAGTAAAACTTCACGCAAGGCAGCCCTGTGCTCTTTAGCCATTTCAATTTTTGCATCAATGATGTGCTTCTTCACTTCGGCATCCTCCATGTCAGCTTTTTCATTGTCTGCATTGACTAATTCCATAGATCCGTCAGGCTTCTTTGTCAGATTGTATTTATCAGGATGTTTTTCAATTAGTTTGCCAAACGTATCATCATCCTTCACTTTTTTTATAAATTCGGCTGAAGACTTGGTAGCTTCTTTCATCAGCTTAATGTAACTGTCCGTTTGCACTTTCATTACATGAAGGTTGGCATCAAAGACAGCTTTCAGTAAATCTGCCACAAACTTCGGAAAATCAACAGAATCAACCAGTTCTTTAAAGGACCTGGTATCTCCGCCAAATGAAGGGTCATAACCTTTATAACCCATTTCCTTGCCACTGTCGGTTGCCATGGATTGTGACACACCCCGTTTACTCATTTCCTTCACCATGTACTCATCTACAAGCGACCGGTATAAATTTTTCTGATCCTCAACCGGCAATGTGCTGAATGACTGGCTTCTGGAAAGAACCTGTTTCGCTTTATCCCGGGCATATTCTTTTATGGAAGGCATTACTTCCGTCAAGGTCATTTCATTCATAGAGGTTAGTTTTTTGAATTAGAAATCCCACTCATCATTGCCCGCCTTTGCAGGTTGCTGGTCATGTTCAGGCTTTTTATAGGCGGACGAGGGATGCTCCTCGTCTTCATCTTCTTCCTGCCGTTTCTTTTTTTCAAGCCTGATATCGTGAGGCAATGTTTCCTGCAATATGCTTTGCGTGGTAATAAAAGCATCTACATTGCTGATGAAACCTGAGAAGCTGGCATCATCTTCGAAAGAGGATGGATTGTACTCTGCAATGGATTTGAGTATGGTCTGTCCCAACTTGGCCTTATTGTACAGCACTGTAGATTTGGGTCTTGAAGACTTCATAGCTGAATACAAAGTTTCCACTACACGCCACCAGGTACCGCTTACAGGCACTACCTGCCGTGTGACTTCCGGATGCATAAGGATATTTTTAATGACAAAATTCAACTCATCATAGATCAGGGGCGTTATCACATTAGCCATGCCGCTGCAATGCGTGGATAAATTATACTGCAGATCTTCCACGGCCTGCATGACAGTCTGACGTGAAACGTAATTAACAGGATTCGGACTTTCCTGTGCCCTTTCAATATATTTTGCAGATTCGAACATCAAGGTTTTCCAAAGTGTTGAGAATTCATCATTCACAATCACATCCTGGGTAGTTCTGGCATTTCCGAAATTGAACACCTGCTTGTAAAACATTTGTCTCTCAGCCGGTCGTGTACGATCGAGCAACCTGCCAGTGTCCACATCGGTAAACTTATTCGAGAAAACGTACTGCTGAAGATTTTCGCGCAGCCGGTGATCCTGAATTTCAATGCCGCCGCGGATAAGGAACTTATGAGTGAAATAGTTCACCACGCCAAAAACATCCAGCTCATCACCCAGCACCATGCAGTAAAACAGCTGGGCTGCACATTTTACATTCGATACACTGATCTGAACGGCAGATGCACTGTCTTCGAAAAATTCCACGTCAAAGTCCTTATCCGATTGCACCGGATCTGCCACTGTATCATCAGCAACCATTGAAGTTCCTTTGATCTGGGAAATAAAGAGCGGAATAAAATATTTAGCGTTTTTCGGGGTGATATTGTATATTTTCTTATAGTTTTTCAGGTATTTAACCAGCAAAGGTTTTATTTCCTCATCAATATTACCGATTCCGGCTTTTTCGATAATATCCATTTGTTCTCCACTGAAAATATAATCATCAATCACTTTTTGCAGGGATACTTTAAAGGAAGCCGAAGAAATAGAAAGTTGTGAGGAAGTGATTTTTTGAATAAGGGGATGTTGATCATTATTATACGTTACCTTAGTGTTTTCAACCTCTGCCTCTGCAATGTTCAACGATTCGCTTTTAATGAAATTACGTGCAGCGCTTACTACAGCATATTTGACTATATTGTTTACCCCTTCTTTGTGAGTGCGGACAAAGTTGATGAGTCCGTTTACTTCCGAAATGCCTCTTACAAAAAAAGCATAAGCAATGAGATAATCAGAAACGTTTTTGAAGGATAAAACTGCTTTGGTATTATACTCATAATAATTCCAGTTCAAACTGCATTGATTCTGGAAATCGTATTTCAGAGAAGCAAGCATATTGGTTTGGTCAATGCAGTCACCAATTGTTAAAAACTGATTGCTTTGTTTTTCTGAGTTATTATATAAATCATTTAATATTCCGGTATTTTCAAACCTGTCCTTTGTTGTTTTCTTTGCTAATAATGGTTTGTGCAACTCGGAAATAAGATTTAATGATGCATTTTCATGCTCATTTTCCAGGATTGCCGATTCAATTGTAGTTTCTTCAGTACCTGGTTTAGTAAGTTCCTTGACTGAAAAAAGGCGAAGCCCGAGTAAATTGTCCAGCTCCTGAATTTGCTCTTTAATTTCCGGGGCAATGTCTGCGGTAAAACCATTGGACGTGATTAATGGTCTTCTGATTTTAAAGGCTGAAGCACCATTTGTAAGAATATTGGTTACCATATTTATTATTTTTAAGTTTTAAAAATTCAGTTTACCATATAATCAAGAAGTTTGAATGCATCCGCGAGATTGATTAATCCATAACCCGCTCGCTGGTCCCGAAGCCGGCTATTGATCTTGTCTGAAGTAGATTTTAAAATGAATCGTATCTGTTCATTTCCAAGTTTTTTTCCTTTTTTAAGAGCATAGGATTTCAACAAGCCTACCATGCCCGTTACAAAAGGAGAAGCCTGTGAGGTACCTGATGCAAAAGCATAGCCGTTATTGGTGAACGAGCTGTACACGTTCAATCCAGGAGCTACCACCGTAATATTTGCACCATAAGAGGTAAAAGTGGTTACATTACCGCTGTCATCCACTGCGCCAACAGCTATAACCCCCGGCAAAGCGCCCGGGTAATATTTTTCTTCAGTACCATCATTGCCACTGGCAGCTATAATACTGACATTTTTATGAAGTGCATAATCAATGACTTCCTGATGCGGCAGTCCGCCACCTGTATGCCTTATTCCTAAACTCATGTTGATGATGTCTGCACCCTGGTCCACTGCCCACTTAATTCCATTGTTGATATTGTCTACAATTCCGGCACCTACCAGTTTGTCACCGCTCTTCATGGTGGCAAGTACACGTACGGCTAAAATTTTACAGTCGGGACAAACCCCTTCATCCATTTGCAGCCCTTTTGCAGCAATAATGCCCGAGACATGAGTACCATGGCCTACTACATCCACCGGCCAATCTTCGTATTGTTTTACATCACTGATGAATGCAGATGTATCAAGGCCTTCGAGATTTACAAAGTCTGAACGCCTTACAATTTTTCCTTTGAGTTCTGGATGGTCAGGGTTTACACCTGTATCTAAAACAGCAATTGTAACAGAAGATGTTCCTTTGGTAAGAAGGTGGGCATACGGTAAGTAAATCAGTTCACCCGGCTTTTTAACGGCTATGGATGCCTGTTGGGAAATCTGCGCAGGAATAGGGGCCTCACCGATAATTAATTCCCTTACATCAACTATATGTGGTAATTTTTTTATTTCATTGATAAAGTTTGAAGGAATAGAATAATCTTTCTGGAGAATAATGCGGTAAAAACAATCCAGACCGATAAATAATTCTTCATCCGTCCATGTGCCCTGATGATCACGGCCGTATTCCTTACTCAGCCAGAATTTAAACTGATAAGAGTCAAACAGTGCATCGAATTCAGGGAAAAAAGTGTCGATCATTTTGGAGCGATCGGTCAACATTTCTTGCCAGTGCAGTGGATGGACAGTAAGTTTGTCCTTGAATTCCTTTTCAATCCTCGCAACAAAATGGTGTTTCACAATTATGTCAGTATTAAAGTTATCATGATGAAATATCCATCAAAAATCACTTTGCCATTCAACCTGGAACTTTTAAGAAATTCTCAATTACAACAACAGTAATCTTATTCAAAATTCCCTATTTCATTTTGTCTGAACAATACAAGTTTCCTTGTATTTTTATATCTCCGGACTAGCATTCAAACTGATTTGTTCAAGCGTATTTACCGCATTGATCAGCTTGTGCGTGCCAAGTTTGTGATGAATATTTTTCCTGTGTGTTTCCACAGTAAAATAACTCAGGTGCAATTCTTCTGCGCATTCACGGCTGGTTTTCCCAAGGCGGAACAACTGAAGAATCTGGGATTCGCGTTTTGTAAGTATAGAATTGTTATCCATGGCTTTTTGCATTGAAACATTGATTACAATAATCCTGTGAAAGTGGAAAAACAACAAACAGCAATAACGAAAAATTATCGGGGAACGATAATTGAGATTTAATGGTTAATCAACGACAATTGTAACTTGTCATTATAGATAGAAGGTCAACAAAGTTTTTTGGAGAATGTTTATTTTCGGAAACCGGCAGTTCATTTTTTCACCACCAGCGTGGCTATTGAAATATGGTATGTATTGTAAAAACAACGCTCACAGGTCTTCGACGCTGTCAGGTTTTGCATTTCACTCCTCTACCAGGAAAGGCATTTGCCTGTCAATTAAAACATCAAGCGAAACAAAGGTTTCGGTGCGGGAGACACCGGTTATGGATTGGATTTTATCGGCGAGTATTTTTCGTAAATGTTCATTATCGCGACTGTACACTTCAACAAACATGGCCCATTGTCCGGTAATATAATGACATTGCGTGATTTCAGGTATTTCAACCAATTTCTCAGATACGCTGTTAAACAAAGCGGCATTATCTAAGAAAATCCCAACAAAAGCACAGGTTTTGAAACCAAGCATTTTAGGATTCACGTTGTATTGCGAGCCACTGATCACGCCTAATTTGATCAACCGCTGAACACGTTGATGGACGGCTGCGCCTGAGATATTGCATGCCCGGGCTACTTCAAGAAAAGGTATCCGGGCATTTTTAGTAAGGATAGAAAGTATTTTCCGGTCCAGACTATCAATCTGAAAGTTGTTTTTCATTTTTATCAATCAAAAATTAAATATATTAAATATTTCGCCTGAAATATATTCAATCTGTAATTGATACGTAACAATCATTTATATGCCTGTTCATGAACCGTTTTAATAGACCGGCCTGATGGATCATTCATGTTTTTAAATGCGGCATCCCATTCGAGAGCTATAGGTGTACTGCAGGCCACAGAAGGAACTGACGGCACGCATAAGGCAGCTTGCTCTGATGGGAAATGTTCGGTGAAAATCGAGCGGTAATAATACTCTTCTTTATTCAGCGGCGGATTAACGGGGAAGGTTTCCTTTACTTTCTCCATTTGTTCATCGCTAACCATACGGTTTGTCAGTTCTTTCAGCGTATCGATCCAGTTATAGCCCACTCCGTCTGAGAATTGTTCCTTCTGTCGCCATGCAACGCTTTCAGGTAAAAGATCTTCAAATGCTTTTCGCAAAATCCACTTTTCCATTTTGCCATTACCGGCCATTTTATCCTTTGGATTCAGGCGCATCGCCACATCCAGAAATTCCTTATCAAGAAAAGGAACTCGTCCTTCAACACCCCAGGATGCAAGAGATTTATTGGCGCGAAGGCAATCATACATATGAAGTTTGTCGAGTTTGCGTACGGTTTCTTTATGGAATTCTTCTGCATTCGGAGCTTTATGGAAATAAAGATACCCACCAAAAATTTCGTCCGCACCTTCGCCTGAAAGCACCATTTTGACACCCATTGACTTAATCACACGCGACAGCAAATACATCGGCGTGCTGGCACGAATGGTAGTCACATCATACGTTTCAACATGATAAATAACGTCCCTGATGGCATCAAGACCTTCCTGGACTGTAAAGTGAATTTCATGATGAACCGTACCGATGTGGTCCGCTACTTTTTTGGCTGCCGCCAAATCAGGTGAGCCTTTCAATCCCACAGCAAAGGAGTGTAGTGTCGGCCACCATGCATCCTGGGTGCTGCCTGTTTCAATACGTTTAGCGGCAAATTTTTTGGCCACTGCCGAAATAACGGATGAATCAAGTCCACCGGATAATAATACGCCATAGGGTACATCGGACATCAGCTGCCGTTGAACCGCATCTTCCAAAGCTTTGCGAAGTACACTGATGCTGGATTCGTTATCTTTAACCGCATTGTAATCCATCCAGTCGCGCTTGTACCATTTTACGGGTTTACCATCAGGACTGAAATAATAATGTCCCGGCAGGAACTCTTCAATCTTTGAACATTTACCTTCAAGAGCTTTCAGTTCAGAAGCGACAAAGTAGGTACCCTGTTCATCCCAGCCCTGGTATAGAGGAATTATTCCTATATGATCGCGGCCAACAAGGAAACAGTCTTTTTCAGAATCATACAGAGCAAAGGCGAATATACCGTTCATATCTTCCAAAAAAGCAGGACCTTTTTCACAGTATAACGCAAGGATTACTTCACAATCGGAGTTTGTAAGGAATTCGTATTTCCCTTCAAAATGTTTGCGGATTTCCTGATGATTATATATTTCACCGTTAACTGATAAGACCAGCTTACCATCTTTACTGAAGAGCGGTTGCTTACCGGATTCCGGATCGACAATCGACAGGCGTTCATGAGCCAGAATGGCCTTGTCATTTGAAAAGATACCGGACCAATCCGGTCCGCGGTGCCTTACTTTCCTGGACATTTTTAAAATTTCAGCACGAAGATGGGCTTTCGGTTCCTTAATATCAAAGGCACAAACAATTCCACACATGATTCAATACTTTAGAAGTTTATTTATTGATTTCTGATCTTTTTATACAATCTGTAATTAATTATTGCCATTTACTTTTAATATGACACATATTTGATGCAAATATAATCAGTATTTAAATATTATGGTTGATTTTGTTATAAATTGTTTTAAAGTATGCTTAATTTTCAGAATTTCTTATCTTAATAGGATTAAATACACCATATCAGAATGAAGACAATCTTGCTTGCAGCTTCACTATTTATTCTTGAATGCTTTACATCATGTCAACAAGAAAACAAAGAATCGATGCCTGCCGGAGAAAAAACAGCCACTATTGCCGATTGGGAGAATCTCCGTTTCGGAGCGTTTGTACACTTCAATGACAACACCTTTATCGGGAAAGAGATATCTCAGAATATAAATCCCGGAATTTTCAATCCTGATCAGATTGATTTTCCGGGAATGATGGAGACCTTTAAAAAAGCAGGAATTAAGTATGCCGTGCTTACTTCACGCCATACTTCAGGTTTTTGCCTGTGGGACAGCAAAGCAACCGGTTTTGATGTGGCCAGCAGCGGCTTTCATGAAGATGTAGTGAAGTTATTCGTCGACGCCTGCAGAAAATACAATATCAAACCATGCCTCTATTATTGTTTATGGGGAGGAAAGGACTGGAACCCGGCTGGCTGGAATCCAATAATCAGGGATGAACTCAGTAAGACCTCACCAAAAGAAATTATAAAAAGCCAGCTCAGTGAATTGGCAACTGATTACGGAACTATTTCCGAATTCTGGCTCGACATGTATTGCTGGTGCGACACCACCCTTTCGGAGCAGGAAATCTACAGTCTGCTTAAAACAAAAAATCCCGGAACTGTTGTACATTTCAACCAACATGTGCAGGATGGAACCACGATCCGGTATTTTCCAACAGACATCCTGAACGGTGAAGAAAGGTTACCACCTGAAAAAGGGCACAATTGCACCAGAATAGTTGACGGGAACCAATACTATCTGCCCTTTGAATACGAGATCACTTCGCAGCGTTGTGACAGCCTTTCGCTGGGAAACGGGTTAATGAAGGGCTCTGTGTGGTTTACCTATCCGGGTAGCCGGTTTTATCCTGTGGACAGTTTATATAACTATATCAAACAAAGCTATACCCGTGGCGGAAGCAACATTCTGTTGTCCACAGCACCGGATAAAACAGGTTCTTACAGAAAGGAAGACAGGGATAGTCTTTTAAAACTGGGGAATTTGATTCGAGGCTTTTGGTTGGACCGATAAATTAGAGGATTACCAGTTTTTTTGATATTACTATTCCATCATTTACCAGTTTGATAATATAGATGCCGTCTGAAACAGGCACTCTGTTTATTCCCTTTGCAAGATTCATTCCTTCTATTAACCGGCCATCTATAGCAAAGACAAATAATTGCGTATTATTATCACAGGTAATCTGCAGGATATGCTTAAATACACATATTTCGGGAGTGCCAACCTCAAAACTACCAGTTGGAATACCCGGAACTATTTTAATATTGGTTGTTTTCAAGGCATTTGACCCTGAAAAATCAGCAAAAACAGTATTTGTCATCTCACAGAATATACTGTCGGCTAATGCTTTTGTGAAAACGAATTTTCCGTTTTCATAAGTATAATCAATATCCGGTAAAAGAGGTTTATGATGGATTGTTTGCCACAAATAAACAGTACCTGTGCCATTGACCATATAATGACGGCTGAGATCCAATTCAATTCCTGTTTCCAAAACCTGTGGAATTGTAACCTCTATTTGCGGGGCATAGGAGTAAAATGTCCAGCCATCTTTCCGTAAAGGAAGGGTTGAGAAATTTAACTGATTGCCCTCACACAACAATTGTTTCAAATTTTCATTATACCCGAGATTCAATGAATCAATATTGTTATACCTGCAGGATAGCATCTCCAATTCGGGTTCATTTTCTGTATCCAGCGTTATTATCTTATCGGAATCACAGGTAAAATGAGTAATACCTTTCCCAAAAATCCGTATAGGATTATAACCATTGCGCTTACCTTTAATTGTGGTGGGTGTTGAATTAATAATTCGTTTAAAAGGCGTTCCGTTCCCAAAGTCAATCTGGATAGAAGTAGAATCTTCACCGGCTTGAAATTTAAAAACAAGGTCATACCCGGTAACATGTGAAGTAGTCAAAATTATATTCTCCCCTTGCCATATGATATTTGTATTGGTTGTTTTAAATTCAAAACTATCCCTGAAATCCGGGAAGATGCTATTTGTCATTACACAGTAAACACTGTCATGTGGGTTTAGTAAGAAAACTGTACGGCCCTCAAGAACTACATAATCAGTATCCTGCTTAAGAATTTCACCCTTCGTTGTCTTCCATTGATACGTTGTGGGATATCCGCTTACATAAAGAAATTTACTCAAGTCTGTTTCTTTACCGGCATCAATTGTTTTAGGAATAGTAACCGGTTGCTGTGGTGCATAGGAATAAGCATTCCACAGCGTATCCTTCAGAGGCAGCGTACAAATAGTTAATCGGTTTCCTTCACAGTTTAAACGGGTCAACGCGTGGTTACGGGAAAGATTAAGACTGGATATGTTATTGTACCTGCATGATAGTTCCCTTAAAGCACTGTCATTTTGGGTGTTCAACGCAGTCAGCCGATTCGAATCACAAATAAAGTGTGTGATTCCGTTGCCAAATATTTTAACAGGGTCGTTACCCGTCAATTTTCCTTTAATTCTTGTGAGTAAAGTATCACAAAGGGTATCCTTTATAAATTGGCCGTCGCCAAAATCAATCAAAACCGGCGTGCTGTCATGTTCTGCCTGAATGCAGAAAGATATTTCGGAGCTAATATCACCGGATGTAATCATATACAAATCTGCATTTTGTCCGGCAATTTTGATCTTTCCTGTTTTCAGCCCTCCTGTATTGGCAAAATCAGGGAAGGCTGCATTTGTCATTTCACAATAAACGCTGTCACCAGGTGCAAAAAGGAAGATCGTTTTGCCGTTTTTCAGCCTGTAATGAAGATCTTTTATAAGCACTTCACCAGATGTTGTTTTCCAGGTATACTGAGTTGTATCTTCATTAACCGACAACTGATCGGATAAATCCATTACTTCTCCCATCTGGAGCTCGCCTGGTACAGGAATATCTTGTTGAGGTGCATAGTTGTAACTTATATCTTGTTTAACGGGAAGTGAGGTGAATTTAAACCGGTTAAGGGTGCAATCCATTTGTTTCAGGACCAGGTTGTGGCTGATATCGAGATATATAAGGTTATTATTCATGCAGTATAAGGAAGCAAGTGTGTGGTTAGTTGTAAGAATTAGTGTATCCAGGAGATTACCAGAACAATTAAGTACATCCAGGAATTTTAACCCGGTTAAATTCAGTTTAGTCAACAGGTTGTTTTCACAAGATAAGCTACCGAGTTTAGTGTTTCCGGTTAAATCTAAAGAATTAAGTTTATTATCGCTGCAAATCAGAATATTTAAAACCTGGTTGCTTCGCACATCGAGATCAGACAACAGGTTATTTCCACAGTTAAGTTCCAGTAATCCTGAATTATCAGAGACTTCCAAATGACTGATTTGATTGTCGTTTAAGTACAGATATTGAAGCGAACCAATTGCACCCGGTTTAAAAACCGATATTAAATTATCGAACGCCAATAATGTCCTCAGTTCATAGTTATTACTTACATCAAGAGTTGTCAACCGGTTATATCCGCAAGAAATGTAATATAGTTTTGGATTATGCGAAAAATCGATTTGATTTATTTGATTTACGCTGCAATTCAGTGTAGTTAAGAGCGTATTGTTTGATATATCAAGTTCGCTGATGTTGTTATATCCGCAACCCAGGTTTATAAGTTCAGTATTCTGGCTGACATCCAAAGAGGATACCTGGTTGTTGCCGCATGTCAGGCTTGAAAGTAAAAGGTTATTGGTGACATTCAATGAATGAATGTTATTTGCAGAACAATTTAGTTCGGATAAACCACGAGCACTGCCAGTTTCAAGTGAAGTAAGCTGGTTATTACTGCAATCAAGAACTTTAAGTGCAGAATCCCGGCTTAAATCCAGATTTGTCAGATTATTATGTTCACACCTGATATTCATCAGTTGAGAATCACCCGTAACGTCAACATAAGATAATGCGTTATAAGAGCATTCCAGCGTAGTCAGAAAAGGCTTATTACTTACATCCAGTGTATCCAGTTGATTATATGAACAGGCAAGAAGTATCATCCTGTCGTTCTTGCGAACATCGAGTTTATCGATCTGGTTACCCATACAGATCAATGTTTCAAGCCTTGTGTTATTGCTTACATCGAGTGAACCTATTTGATTATATGAACAATACAGATAGTTAAGCACTATACTGTTTGAAACATCGATGGAAGTAACCTGCTGGCCTGCACATGCGAACAATACTATTGTCGGCGCATACCATTTAACGGTTTTATTCCCGGCAACAACCCCTTCAATAACAGAAGTGTACGAATGAATTGTTTTATTAACAAGGATGCCATCACCGAAGTCTACCTGGACAACGGTATTGTCAGACAGTGAAGAAACCTCAAATCGTAATTGGGAACCAACTGGTTTCGATGTTGTAACTGAAATAGTTGGAGTTTGACCCCCTGCCATGTAAAAGGGATAAAGAAGAACTCCGAAGAGAACTGCTTTGAAAGTCATTTGTAAAGTTTGTATCGGCCAGTGTAACAATTATACCTGGTAAAACGAAAGTTACTATATTTCATTGACATAGTTTATCGTCACCAGACTATTTCAATATGTCGCTTTATATTCGTTGTGCCAGATTTGTATAATTCATCAAGATCAGGAACCAATCCATTTCTGTGCTTCATCCAGGGTCGAAAATGCCTTGATCTGAAATTGGTTATCCGTTCTCTTATTGGTATAGTCAACATAGAAGTTGACCGCCAGCCTTCCAAAAACGCTATAAGGCAAAACAAACGCTACTTTCTTGGCCCCAAAGCCGTATGCCCTGTCGTTTACATTGGCATTCAGCCAAATGAGATCATCCGGTTTCACAACTTTCAGCTGGCGGGTGTCATTAATCCGACCCAGGTTGGGAATCGACTTGATTTTCTCCTCCATAAAATCCATTCCTTTTACAAATGGAATTCGCCATGAATCACCTGACAGGTACCTCAATGGTTTCCAGATGATTGCCGGAATTTCAGGTACAAATTCCAAACTTACATTTGAATCTTCAAGTATTACCATGGACGAGAATATTGGTTTATCGGGTGCTTTCCAAAAATAATATTATTCCGGCCAATAATGAAAAAAATAGCCGGAGCTTAAATATATTGCATAGTAACCTTATATAGACACTATTTATATATCACATATAAATCTTCTTCTAATTGCAGTGCTTTAAAGAATTATTCTTTTTAAAGACAGTATTTTTAGGATGCCGGGAATTATTTAACCCAAATTGTAAAAAACATTAAAATTCTGACTTTGTTGTAACCATGTTATAAAAGACTTATCTTCTTTCTTTGTTATATATCTCAACCCACTGCCAATTATAGTTCTTCAATTGTAAGTTATTCGGCTGACAGATTTTGGCTGTCGATTTTTATTTTCTAGTATACTATGTTTAAGAAATTAATCGGAAACTTTTATGAAAAAACTATACCTTCTGATTGCCTTCATTCCTTATTGTCTATTAGGATTTGCAGGAAATCATGAATCGCGGGTTGTCACCAAAGACAGTGCTTACGTGGGCAAGAAATTTATTATCGGGGAAAAACAGGCAAAATTAATATTAAATAATGGGACCAAAATTTCATTCCCACTTGAACAAATAGTCTCCTATTCATCCAATGGTAAAGAATTTAGAAAACTACCCTTGTATGTAGATGGTAAGCCCACTAATCAACTGGTTTTTATGGAGCTTGTCAAGGTTCAGGATAACCTGAAACTTTTCAGGTACTGCAAGTCAACTTATTGTCCTTATTCAAAAGTCGTTACCTACTTACTATTTGATGGTGCCGGTTTAAGCCTCGCATACGAAGATAAAACACTACCTTGAATCAATGCGGCTTAAGCATTGGTTGCCAGAAAGCACGGATATGGTGCAATTAATTTCAACTATTAACGCAACCAATAAGTGGTTAAATTGATCTTTGTAAGAAATTACACGTTGATTAACCGCACATGATAAGGGCAGGTCTTGTTTTCTTTCTGATTTGGATTTCTTTTCTTGCTACCGCACAGGAAATTATATCCGGACAAGTGGTCGATTTACTTTCCGGAGAAGGCATTGCCAGTGCCGAAGTTCATTTTAAAGACAGTGATAGTGCCATTTATACCAATAGCCTGGGAGAATTCAGGATCAGTCATGGCAATGATACCGTAACCGTTGGAGAAATCAATATAAGAGGTAATTTATTATCATGGAATATTACCACATCCGGAACGATCAGTATTTACAATATGTCGGGGCAGCTGATCCGGAATTTTACGATCAATGTAGGTACTGGCGAAGAAACTCTCAGGTTATTGAACGGTATTTACGTTTTAAAAGCCAACATGGCATCCGGCCAATCGTATCAAACCAAATTTGTTTATAATGCTGATCAATATGTGACGCGGGTTATCGCGGTTGCCCTTACCAAATCCACCGCAAGGCTTTCATCCATGGATACCCTGGTCATACAGAAAAACGGGTACTACACGCAGGAATACCCGGTTAACCAATCCTATGCAGTGTATGACATGATGCAGACTTCATACCCTGCAGGCACAGATTTTCTTAGGAAATTAATCCGGCCTGAATCTTTTAATCTTATGGCGGGTCCCCCGCTTAACCCGGTATTCAGCGAAATCCGGTCGGTTAAAATCCTCTATTCCATTAAAGACGATGACGTTTACTATATAAACTCCGAAAAGTATTTCATCCACTATGAATTTGCCAGGGATGTACTGGGGTACAACAAAGGACATGCGATGTTCAACCAGGAACAATATACCAATAATCCGGATCGCAAATATATCCTGGCCACACTGAACCTGTTTGTTTCTTCGGGCATTTATACACTCGACTTCTTTTCGGGAGACCAACTGAGTTGCAGGCAGATTGAAGAAGTTTACAATAAGGTTGTACAAACGACATATGTGGGGAATAATCTGAGGTTTTACGCCAATAACCTCAAGTGGGACGAATGTAATTCGATACCATCAATTACTTCAAATGAATTGTTCTCAGGCCAGAATTATCAACCGCTGAATCCTGAAGAAGCTTATGGATACCTGAAGAAATTCACTCTTGACGAGCTGAAAACAGAGTATGCCGGCAGGCACGATATTGTGGTGCTGAACGGCATACCTAACGATATTTCAGTTGTGGCAGGCATTATTACAACTGAATTCCAGACACCCCTGAGTCATATCAACGTTCTCAGCCACAATCGCGGTGCACCAAATATGGCATTGCGTGACGGCTGGACCAATCCTTTGCTTGGGTCGCTCACCAATCAGCTGGTTTATCTGAAAGTCACCCTTGATACGTTTATTTTACGTGAAGCCACGCTGGATGAGGCCACTCAATTCTGGAATGGCAAAGAACCGTCGAAAATAACAAAACTGTCGTGTGACACAATTACGCAGGGCTTGATTAACCTTGAAAATTCCGGAATTCAATCGGTCAGGACCATCGGTGGAAAAGCAGCGAATTTTGCCGAATTAATGAATGTCGGTGTTACACCATACGGATCCATTTCTCTTCCGGAAGGAGCGTTTGCCATTCCTTTCTATTATTACTGGCAGCATATGCGTACCCATTCACTTGACAAGTTAATGAGAGAAATGCTTTCTGAGTCAAGATTTCATACTGATTTTCAATACAGGAAATCTCAATTGATCCGGTTACAGGATAGCATTAAATCTTGTCCTTTGGATCCTGATCTGCTGGCGCTCGTAATTGCAAAAATCAATCAGACTGGTGGATTTACAAATATCAGGTTCCGTTCATCCACCAATTCTGAAGATGTGAAAGGTTTCAACGGTGCCGGGTTGTATGATTCCTATACCGGGATTCCGGGTGATCCCGACAAGACGATAGAAAAGGCGATTAAAAAGGTGTGGGCCAGTTTGTGGAATTTGCAGGCATTTGAGGAACGCGAGTATTTCAAAATTGATCATCAGACGGTTGCCATGGCTGTTCTGGTGCACCGGTCATTCCCCGACGAGGCGGCAAACGGAGTGGTCATCACAACCAATCTGTACAATATTTACAACCCGGGATTCACAATCAATGTGCAGGCAGGCGAGATCAGCATAACGAATCCCGAAGGAGGGTATATACCGGATCAGATCATTCGCTATACGTTTGAAGATGTTATTGAGTACATTAACCATAGCAACGCCCCGGGAATGGAAGGGAAGACGGTTTTAAGCAATGCTGAAATTGAAGAACTGACAGCCTGGTGCCAGGCCATCAATGACCATTACTGCCGGCTGTATTCAGAGTGCCAGCCTCTCGACATCGAATTTAAGGTGGATATTGTGAATGGCCGAAGGAAGCTTTATATAAAACAAGCCAGGATTTATTGATCACTACTAAATATAGACGGATATCATGAAGAAACAGTTACTCATTATTACAGTCTTTTTTCTTTCAATAGTTCTTGTGCAGGCTCAGCAATCAAGATTCCCGATTAAAACAGGATCGGTATGGAGAATCAATTTTGAGTTCAATAACAGTTGTGACGGGGAAGTATTCGTTCATTATAATGGCGATGAGGAATACAAATATTTTATAGACGGGGATACCGTAGTTGGAACCAGAACCTATTTTAAGTTATATAAAACAGGAATCATCTACCTGGAAACCCCCTTTCTTGTTACACATAAATATATGGGAGCAATCCGGGACAGTGCTGACCGAATTTATTACATGGACAAGGAAGATGATTCGGAGAAAATGCTTTATGATTTCACCGTGGAAGTTGGTGATACGATACAGGTTGAAGGCGGAATGGAATACCCGGTTTCGGATATAACCACTTTACCCAATGGAAGAAAACAATATGTACTGGATATTATGACGGTTCATTGCGGCAGTGCGAATACCTTTATTGAAGGCATAGGTTGGCTTGGCGGGTTGCTGGAAGGGAATTCCTGTTCGGGGCACCCGGGAGTAAGAGGTTCTTACCTGGTATGTTATTCTGAGGACGGAGAGGTTAAATACCAGACAGAGCAATCCCGGTGCTATCAGCAGGTAGCTTGCGGAGATATTATTTTATCCCCAAACAATCCGGCTGGATCAAAAGTTCCTGTGGTTGTTATCATGCCCGGAGGAAAAATGAGTATTACCCTGTCAGATCAGGAGACCAGTATGTGGGATATTAAGATTTTCAATACCAGTGGACAATTAAGCTTTTACAAAGAATCGGACTTATCCTCGCCAATCGATATCAGCATGCTTGAAAAGGGCGTGTATGTAGTAAAACTCAGTAACAATGGAATTTCTTACAGTTCAAAGTTTGTAATACAATAGCAAAAGGTAATTGAATAAATCTGCTCTGTCTATCTTATGGACAGAAACTGCCTGAATTCTGGACATATTTCGAGGATTGATTTGTGATTTAATATTCAATCATTTGTATTCCTGTATATTAATTTAGCTGGTATATAATTTGACTACCGGTTGAAACGGGAATACTATCTGATTAATAATTGAATATCTTCGAAAGTACCAAGCTATGCTAAGAAACTATCTGAAAACAGCCATGCGGAATATCAGGAGGTTTTCTGTTCATTCCATCCTGAATGTTTTTGGGCTGGCCACAGGTATGGCATGTGCCATATTGATCCTGTTATGGATTCGATATGAGGTCAGCTTTGACCGTTTCCGAAAGAATAAAGATAACCTGTACCGGGTTATTACGACAGAAACCTGGGGCGGTAGATTACACCGTGAATCCACTTCACCATTCCCGCTTGCTGCAGCCCTAAAGGATCAATACCCGGATATTATCAGATCCACAAGGTTTCACACCATGCAGATTTCCCTGCAAAAAGGGGAAAACCTTGTAAAAGCATTCCGGGTATTTGCCGATAAAGACTTCCTTGACATGTTTGACATCGAATTCATAAAGGGTGATAAATCAAGTGCCCTATTAAAACCGAATGATATTCTTATAACCGAAGAACTGGCGCATAAATATTTTGGTGAGGAGAATCCTGTCGGTCAAACCATGATCCAATACCCGAACCAACTTTTCACCGTTACCGGTGTGGTTAAGAATGTTCCAAAAAACAGTAATTTTTTCTTCGATTGCGTCATGCCGGCAGTAAATTATAGTGGAGAAGCCAGTGGTGAAAATGTTTGGGGATGGCAGAGTGTCTACAATTATACCTTCGTTCAACTGCGGAAAGGCACTGATATTATGCGGCTGCAAGATCAATTCAGAGACATTATTCAAAGAAACAGAAAACAGACAGATGCTGTAATCAGTCTTCAAAAGATCAGGGAAATCCATTTGAATGCAAAAAAACTGGAAGGTGATTTTGCAACCGGTAACATAGCCTATGTAAGATTTGCAATCCTGCTTGCTTTTTTAATCCTGGCAGTCGCCTGCTTAAATTTTATGAACCTTCTTACAGCGCAATCCACAGCGAGGGCTAAGGAAATCGGTATACGAAAAATCACGGGAGCAACAAAACAAAAGATAGTATTCCAATTCCTCGGTGAATCGTTACTTATTGTTTTTATAGCTCATATCCTGGCTATGATTATGGTAGAGTTGCTCCTTCCCGGTTTTAATAATCTCCTTCACATGAAGCTGTCGGTTAATTACCTTAGTTTGGGATTATATTTAAGCCTTGCTTTTGTTATACTGTTTACCGGATTGATATCAGGCAGTTACCCGGCCTTCTATTTATCATCATTAAATCCACTGGACACAATAAAGAACATCCCTGACAAGAAAACAGGTAAAACCAGGATAAGAAAAATACTGGTTATTGCCCAGTTCACTTTTTCCTTTCTTTTTATTATCAGTACAATTATTGTGAGAAAACAGCTGAACTATATTACCGATGCAAACCTGGGACAAAACATTGACAACCTGTGTTATTTTGGAATACCTGAAGGCATACAGTCTGCGACATTAAAGAATGAGCTGAATAATGTACCGGGAATCCGGAATATTACAATAACCAATACATTTTACCAGAGTATTATTAACCACCAGTTGAATGTAGGAATAAAGAACTGGAAAGGAAAAACCGGGACAGACACTGTATTGGTAAACGGTTTAAGTACGGATAAGAACTATGCCGCAACCTTTGGTCTTGTTATTAAAGCAGGGCAATATCTGGATGCTGATGAATTTAATGAGAATCCTGACCATGAGATCAATATTGTAATCAATGAAAAAGCACAATTATTTTTTGGCATCATGGATCCCCTGGGAGAACAATTGACTTCAAGTGATGGACGGAAATTAAATATAATAGGCGTTGTGAAAGATTTTAATTACAGATCACTCCGGATACCCATCGAACCACTTATTATATTCCCGATCGGTTCAAATTCAAAGTCTAATCAATGTTATATCAAGATGAAGGCGGAACAGACCGATTCGACCTTAACTGGAATCAGGAATAAGGTTAAATTACTTAAACCGGATTACATGCTGGATTTAAAATTTGTTCAGGATGATTTTAAAGGTCTGTATACTGTTGAGCGGGTGATCGCCACTTTCCTGGGGTTTATGAGTATCCTGGCCATAATTATTTCCTGTCTCGGTCTCATAGGTCTGTCTACCTTTATGACGATGCGCAGGATTAAGGAAATAGGAATACGCAAGGTAAATGGCGGGAGCCCTTTCGAAATTTTTACCTTATTATCGAAAGAATACATCAGGCTCATATTGATCGCTTTTGTAATCGCAAGTCCCCTTTCTTTTTATGCTACCAACATGTGGTTGAGAGGTTTTGCATACAGAACCCCGGTTAATTGGCCGGTATTTGCCCTGGCATTTGTGATTGTAGTTGTTTTTACCATTCTCACTGTAGGATTCCAATCCTGGAAAGCCTCCAACAAAAACCCTGTTGAAGCGCTGAAATATGAATGACGTATTTAGGTGTTTGAGGTTTGAGGTTTGAAGTTTGAGGTTTGGGTTTGATGTTTGAGGTTTGATGTTTGAGGTTTGGGGTTTGACGTTTGATGTTTAATTTGTATTTTCAGGTTTGAGTTATAACAAATAATTTCAAACAATGAAAATATTTTATTTTTTAATACTAACCTCTCTTCTGCTTACCATGAATTCCTGCAAAGACTCCCCGAAACATATTGACCCGGTTAACCCGGATGCATCCGTAAGGACAAAAAACCTGTATTATTTTATACAGGACATACAGGGAAAATATACCCTTTCAGCGCAACATAATTTTTGTGGGAAGGGATCAGAATATTCCGACCAGCTTGAAAAAATCACCGGGAAACAGGCGGTTATATGGGGATCAGATTTCAGTTTCTGTGTTGAAGGAGCTGATGCCATGGATTACCAGCATTGCGGACCCGCCAACCTACCTGCAATAGACTGGCAGTCGTTCAAAAAAGAGAGGGATTCGTTGAAAGGCAATTCTCCGAAGGCAGTATTTCTTGATATCACACTGGATGAAGCCCGTCAAAACCTGATTAGCGAAGCCAAAAAGCAATATGCCGCAGGACATATCATAACGCTGATGTGGCATGGATGTTTCCCGACCGAAGGGGACTGCTGTAACGGTTCATCGATATGGGCTATGGAAAACAGGCCGTCTGCTTCACAGTGGGACTCACTGGTGACTGAAGGCTCTCCGCTGAATGATGCCTGGAAGGCCGGGGCCGATAAGATAGCCGGGTACCTGAAAGAACTGCAGAAAGAGGATATCCCGGTTCTATGGAGACCCTATCACGAAATGAACGGTGTATGGTTCTGGTGGTGTAACCAGAAAGGGGAACAGGGATTCAAAAGACTCTGGATCATGATGTATAATTATTTCACCAATCACCATCACCTGAACAACCTAATCTGGGTTTGGAATACCAATGCACCAAGGGATATACCGGGTGATGAAGCCTGGGATTATGAATTATTCTATCCGGGCGACCAGTATGTGGATATTCTTGCTGCCGATGTGTACAGGAACGATTATAAACAATCTCATCATGACGACCTCCTGGCCCTGGCAAAAGGAAAACCCATTGCCCTGGGAGAAGTAGGTGACATTCCCACCCCTGCCCTGTTTGAAAAGCAGCCCCAATGGACCTGGTATATGCCGTGGGGATGGATATTATTTGCCTTCAATGATCCGGAAAATATAAGAGCATTAACAAATTCAGAAAGGGTCCTTACGCTGGACGAAATAGAATTTAATGGTATAAACGGAAAGTATTCGGTTGTAAAATAGCAATGTGTCAATTTATGGTTATCTCAAATATTTAGATTTATGAAAATCATCGTTCTCTTGTTTTTTATTCTCCTATCCATCAGTGCCACATGTCAAATACCCGTACCCAGGAACAGAACTTTCGTGCAATATGATAGTATGGTTTCTTACTTCTACGGCGGAGATTATGATTCTTTAAACAGTACCAAGATTATTTATACCTATGATGAATCATCCGGCAAAATCAAACGGGAACAAATGTATTTCTGGGATCAGGAAAAAAATTCCCACTATGAAGCGGAAAGAAAAGAATTTGAATATGATGAAAAGGGTAATACCATACTGAAAGTTGTGTATTACTGGAATTTCTTTACAAATGACTGGTCCGGATCCGCTAAAGACGAACACTTCTATAGTGACACATTGGATTCTCAAATTATGTATGAAAAATGGAATGAAAAAAGAAAAGACTTTGAAGGATTATATAAAATGGACTGGTACAAAAGGGCAGACGGCAAAACACTGAAGTTTATATTTTCAATGTGGGACACACTTTCGCACAGATGGTATTATCAGTCATATAATGATCAAGAATATAACGAAACCGGATTAAAAATAACTGAAACCGGGTTTATTTATGATACATCAGAAAACACATGGAACATCAGCTCAAAAAGTGAATGGTTATATAATCAAAACAAAAAAGACAGCATCAATTTAAGTTTTAATTATAATCATGAAACCAGCGAATGGGTCTGTGTATCAAAACTTGAATACAATTATGCCGATTCGGCCAAAACTACCAACGTTTATTCGAGAAAGACTAATTCCGAAGAATGGAACCTGTATGCGAAATATGAAGAGATCTGGGATAAAAAGGGGAATCGCATTCTGGACAGAAATCTGATATGGGATTCCGTGACAACGTCATGGGAACCCACTTACCAGAGAACCTGTTCATTTGATGATTTAAACAGAATGACCGAGACAGTTCAATGGAAATGGGATCAAAGTACATGTGACTGGCTGGGTGAATATAAAGAAAATCATGAATTTGATGATGCAGGTCACAGAATTCATTTAAACAGATATTGGTGGCAGGATTATGGATGGGAATTGACAAGCAATGTAGACTCCATATATAATGAAAAAGGTAATCTTATTATTTCAACAAATAACAGCAGATTTACCAACGATGAAATGTTTGAATACATCTATGATGAAAACAATATCCTGGAAAAGTACAATAGTTATATTGGACAGGAATTATGGACGAAGGGATTTTACTATTGGAATAAAGATATTACCCCCACGGATACGGAAATCGAAAACAAAGTCAGTATCTATCCGAATCCGTTTAGCACTTATCTGAATATTAGCGGAATCAAGGGATATGCGGAAATAGAATTAATTGATCTCTCCGGAA